>JAFDXG010000057.1 GCA_018268105.1 Bacteroidota bacterium
CACGAAGGATTAGCCGGGATACTTCGGAACAGAGATAGATGGATATTATCTTATAATGATTGTCCGGCTATACGCAATCTCTATAAAGGGTTCAATATTATTACTGCCAATTGGAAATACGGTATGAGTAATGATAAATCATCTAAAGAAATATTGATCTTTAGCAGGGATATTCATCAGTTTTAATATACTTTCTCACCCAGTATATATGTAGCCATAATTTTCGTTTGTAAAATAGCAGCAGGCTCACATTGCATCAGGTCTGTATCTGTCATAATAAAATCTGCATCTTTGCCTTTCTCTATACTTCCTTTTTCCCTTTCTTCAAAGCTGCCTTTTGCTGCCCATATTGTCATACCCCGTAATGCTTCTTCCCTGCTAAGTGCATTATTTAGTTGAAACCCTGATGGTGGAAATCCGGAGGCGTCTTTTCTTACTACTGCCGCATAAAATGTTTTCAACGGACTGATATCTTCAACAGGAAAATCGGTGCCTAATACTATCCATTTGTTTTGTTGCAATAAATCTTTATTTGCATACGCTGTTGGTATGCGCCCGGCGCCCAGGCGATCTTCGGCCCAATACATATCAGAAGTGGCATGTGTGGGCTGCACCGATGGAATGATATTGAATTTACCAAACAGTTTTACGTCTTCGGGCGCAATTACCTGTGCATGTTCTATCCGCCAGCGTCTGTCGTTGCCGGGAGGAAGCAGCGCTGCAAATTGCTGCAATATCATCCGGTTAGCCGAGTCGCCAATTGCATGTACACAGGCCTGAAAAGGAGACTGGTAAATCTTTGATAAAACATCGGTATAATGGCTAATATCATTCAGCAAAAAACCATACCAGCCAGGCTTGTCATTATATGGTTTAAGCAGACACGCACCACGTGAACCTAAAGCGCCATCAGCGAAAAGTTTAAATCCGGATATATGCATGCGCTCTGTTTTATAAATTCCTTTGGGGAGATACCAGGCATAGTTAACAGAGTCATCAGAAAGCAGAACGGTGAGTTTCATTTTCACTATTCCTTCTTTTTGCAAAGCGTCAAGCCTTTCTGTTTCCTGTTTTGAAAGTCCGCAATCGGTAATTGAAGTCAGCCCCACAGCAAAACATTTTTTCTGTGCTTCATCAAATAATTCCTGCAGGGTTTTGTCATCGGGCTCGGGAATGATATTACCCACACGACCCATAGCATTATCTACCATTACTCCTGTGAGTGTACCGGCTTTCGTTTCAATAATACCACCTGCCACTTTATCTCCTGCTTTAATACCAGCTTCATCGAGTGCCGACTGGTTTACAATAGCTGCATGCCCGTCAACTCTTGACAGATATACGGGATTCTTTGGAAAGTATTGATCAAGTAATGTTTTGGAGGGAAAAACTTTATTATCCCAGTCGTTTTGGTCCCATCCATACCCCAGTATCCATCCCCCCTGTGGTATTTGATTATCCTTTACAAACTGTAGTATTTTATCAATACAATCTTCCCAGCTTTTTGTGCCAACAAGATTTACTTTTTGTAAAGCAATTGCATACCCATAAAAATGTGCATGCCCGTCTATAAAACCAGGATATATTACCTTCCCCTCAGCATTTATTTTTTCCGGGGCGGAATATTTTTTCAGGATATCATTGTTTGTACCGGTTTCAAGTATTTTACCATCCTTTATCACCATTGCTTCGGCTACAGAAAAACTACTGTCTACAGTATATATCTTTGCCCCATGTACAATCAAATCTGCGATTATCAGTTGATTGCAGGAAGCGAATAAAATAGTGATACAGGTAAAAAATAATATTCTCATAAACAACATTGAGGAGTGCGTATATACGCAGATTTAAAAAAATCGAAAAACCAGATAAAGGCTTTATTATACTTTTACAACTGAAAAAATACCACATGTTTACCAACGAGCAAACAAAAATTTTACAACAGGCAGGCAAAAATTTTTTAGAAACTGCTGGCAAGGCATTGCCGGTATCATCAGTTGCGTTATTAAGGGATGTACTACGTTTTCATGAATACAGGTATTATGTAATCAATGATCCGCTGATAGCTGATGCCGAATATGACCGCTTATATAAAATGCTCGAAAAAGCAGAAGAGGCTGACCCATCCATAATTACACCCGATTCACCCACACAACGTGTATCTAAGGGTTTGATTAAAGACTTTCCCAAAGTGCAGCATCTTGTACCAATGCTTTCACTCGATAATAGCTATAATGCAGAAGACCTTATTGATTTTGACAGAAGAGCAAGAGAACTAAGCGGAGTGGAGGAAATAGAATATTGTGTAGAGCCAAAATTTGACGGAGCAAGTATATCATTAATTTATGAAAATGATTTGCTGCTGCGTGGCGCTACCCGTGGTGATGGTGTGGTAGGCGATGATATTACCACCAATATCAGGCAGATACGTTCTGTACCCCTTTCTGCAAAATTTTCGCAATACGGTATTCAGCAGATTGAAATAAGAGGAGAGGTGCTGATGAATAAAAATAACTTTAAGGAGTATAACGATGCCATAGAAGAACAGGGGTTGCCTCGTCTGGCAAATCCAAGAAATGCTGCTGCAGGTTCTCTTCGCATAAAAGACCCCAAAGAGGTAAGCAGGCGCAACCTCGAAGCATTCCTTTATCATGTAAGTGATGTAACCCTTCAGCCTGGTCATCAGCAGCCGGAGATACTAAAGACGCATGATGGAACACTGCAAATGCTGTGGGATATGGGATTTAGAAGTCCTGAAAAAGAAAAGAAACTGCTGAAGGGAATTAATGCTGTCATAGATCACTGCCTTGCATTTGAAAAGCAAAGAGACGATCTCCCTTATGAAATTGACGGCATGGTAGTAAAGGTTAATAAGCTCGAACTACAGGAACGCATGGGAATGACAACGCATCACCCGCGCTGGGCAATAGCTTTCAAGTTCAAAGCCAGGCAGGCAACAAGCAAATTAACAGCAGTCGAATTTCAGGTTGGAAGAACCGGGGCCATTACACCTGTTGCCAAAATTGACCCCGTAACGGTTGGAGGAGTAACCGTGGGTAGTATTTCGGTACATAATGAAGAATATATTAAAGACAAAGACCTGCTCATTGGCGATACTATATTGATTGAAAGATCGGGGGATGTGATACCGCAGGTAGTAAAATCTTTTCCGGAATTAAGAACAGGAGATGAAAAAACAATTGAGTTTCCTGTAACTTGTCCGGTATGCGGCTCATTGCTGGAGAAGCCGGAAGATGAAGCCGTATGGCGCTGTAATAACAGCAACAATTGCGAAGCGCAAATTGTTGAGCGGATCATTCATTTTGCCAGTAAGGACGCCATGGATATACGCGGTTTTGGAGATGCTATTGTAAAGAAATTTTACGCAATGGGTTATTTGAAAAATGTGCCGGATATCTATCGTCTGCCTTTTGATAAAATTCGAACAATGGAAGGGTTTGGCGAAAAAAGCATCACCAACCTGCAGGCCGCTATAGAAGCTTCAAAAAGCCAGCCGCTACACCGGCTGATATATGCACTTGGTATTAGGTACATAGGTGAAACTACGGCAAAGGTATTGGCAAATGCAGTGCTTCATTTAAACGACTTTACTTCGTTTAGCCTGGAACGTTTGCAGGAACTCGAAGACGTGGGGCCCAAAGTGGCAGGAAGTGTGTACTCATTCTTTCATAACGATCAAAACCTGCAATTGCTCAATGAGCTTGAAAACGCAGGGCTGCAATTTAAAAACCTTAAAAAAGACCTGCCGGCTACCGGTAACCTAAGTGGTAAAACCTTCCTGTTTACTGGTACACTTTCAAAACTGAAGCGAACGGAAGCAGAGGCGCTTGTAGAACAAAATGGCGGAAAACTGCTGAGCGGCGTTAGCAGCAAATTAAATTATCTTGTTGCAGGAGAGGATGCCGGCTCAAAACTGGAAAAAGCAAAAAAGATAGCTACTGTACAAGTAATCTCGGAAACAGAGTTTTTGAAACTGACGGGGGCTGATACCCTGACATCCTGAAAATATATAACGGACTATGGGATTCAACTTACTTCAAAAAAATGGCATAAAATTTAAATATAATATGCAATGGTATTTTAGTACATTTATAATGCCTAAAAACATCAGTTATGATAAAGAAGATTGCCAATGAAATATGGAAACCTCTGCAATTTCAGGGATGGAAAGAATTAAGAAAAAAATATGCGGTTTCCAGCCAGGGCCGTGTAGCATCATTTTCAAGTGATATATACGAAGACGGACAACTGCTCAGCGGCTCTTTAACCACAGGCTACCGCAGCCTTAACCTCCATCGCCCAAATAACAAAGGCACTTTATATATTCATCGGGAAATAGCCCGCCTCTTTTGTAAAAAACCATCACCCAAACATCAGTTTGTTATTCATCTTAATTATAACAAGATTGATAATAAGTCTGCCAACCTCCGGTGGGCCACATTGAGTGAAGTAAGCAACCATCAGCAGAAAAGCCCGGCTAAAGTTGCATATAAAAAAATTCAGGCTAACCGCTCCTCAGGTTTGAAACTGAATATTAACCAGGTTAGCGCAATTAAGAAAGCGATAGCTGATCCAAAAAGAAAACTCACTTACAAGCAGCTTGCTGAAAAATATGATGTGAGTGAAATGACCCTTTACCGCATCAAAAGCGGTGAAAACTGGGCAAGGGTGAAGTAGCTGTAAGCTATCAGCTTTGGGCTTTGGGCTTTGAGGTACAGGCTGACTACCAATTGCTGACCGCTGATAGATACTGACCGCAGACTGCTGATACCTGATAGCTCATTACCTCCACTTAACTATCTTTGGGACATTATGCTGCAAACTTCTACACTGTTATTTTTAAAACAACTTGCGAAGAATAACAACAAACCCTGGTTTGATGCCAACAGAAAAAAATATGATGAAGCAAGAAAAGATTTTGAGAACTTCATTCAATCATTGATTACTGAGTTTGGTAAAAAAGATCCGTCAATTGCCTCGTTACCAGCTAAGCAATGTCTGTTCCGGATCAACCGGGATATCCGATTCAGCAAAGACAAAACTCCCTACAAAAAAAATTTTGCGGCTAGCATTAATAAAGGAGGAAAAAAATCTATACTGGCAGGCTATTACTTCCATCTTGAACCGGGCAATAGTTTTGCCGGCGGAGGTATATGGATGCCTATGCCTGCGGAGACGCAGAAGATACGGCAGGAGATAGACTACTGCTATGACGAATTTAAAAAGATCATCCACTCCAAAAAATTTACCGGTATATACACCGGGTTAGACAGGGAAGATGCGATCCTGCTGACCAACTTGCCTAAAGGGTACACAAAAGATAACCCCGCAGCCGAATTTCTGAAACTGAAAAGCTGGATAGCAATGACTCCGCTTACAGATGCATCGCTTACCTCAAAAGAATTATTAAAAAAAACAGTTGAAGCTCTTTCAGCCATTCAGCCACTCATTGATTTTTTGAACCGGGCGGTGGGAGATGAGGGTGAGTAGGGTAGATGGTATGACGACAAACAAAAGACGTGAAATGTGAAACGTACCGGCGCAGGTTTGGTAGCCTTGCCTTGTGTTTGTCCTACTGGTGTGTGTCTTCGCACACCAGAAAAATGTTTATATTGTTCGAAGCATTTCTCTGAAAAATTAACCTATGAATATAGAACACAAAAGGCAAGGTCAAATGGAATTGCAGGATGTTTATTTTTATACTGATACCATTATTGACTTTCGGCAATTGTTACAAGATGATAATATAAAGCTCACATTAATTCATTCTCTGTGTTATTTGGTAAAGTATTCGCTCGTCAGAATTTTTGGTTATGTCATTATGCCCAAACATATTCATCTTATATGGACACATCTTGCATTAAATGGAAAAGAAAGCCCTGCGGGGAGTTTTGTTAAATATACTGCACATCAGATAAAAAAGTATTTGCAAACAAACGACCCTCAA
>JAFDXG010000058.1 GCA_018268105.1 Bacteroidota bacterium
GTATCTTAAATATTGAAAATCAGTATATTGTATTGTAGTATTTTGAGTGTATTTTTTATTTAAAGTTCGCACAACAGCTTTAAATCCGCTAAAAAGTGGTTCGAGTTTTGTACCACAGGGTTCACTACAAGGGACAAGTCTAAGAAAAAGGCTTGTCCTATTTTTTTGCACTTAAATTTCTCTTTAATTTTTTGTTAGCAGCCGTGTTTCACTGCATAGTTTTATGTGTGGTATAGACTCGTGGTTCGCCTGATATTGTAAACCGGGTACTGCATACGCAAACCAAATTGGTCGTTACATAGACTCGGCTGGGAAGAAATGCTGAACGGTTATTTGTAGGTATCTTTAACGGCTTTATACAAAATCTACACTAAAACTTACAACAATGCACTATCAGAAATTCAACAACAAATTTTTAATTCTGCTATCAGCCTGCTTATTACTGGTTTCATTTTCGGTAATTGCACAGCAACATACTAAGCCTGTAATTATCGGGTACGTGGGCGGATACAACGGAAATATTATTAATGCAGAATCAATAGCAGCTAAAAAACTTTCTCATATTAATTATGCTTTTGTAGACATTAAAGACAATCGTGCCTGGCTTCATAATGAGAAAACTGACACGGTTAATTTTAGAAATCTTAACACACTTAAATCTGAAAATCCCGATTTGAAAATTCTAATTTCAGTTGGCGGATGGATCTGGAGTAAAAATTTTTCTGATGCTGTATTGACCGATACATCCACGATGAATTTTGCCCAAAGTGCAGTTGACATTGTGGCTCAGTACGGTCTCGATGGTGTGGATATTGATTGGGAATACCCCGGTATGATTGGCGACAAGAACGTATACCGCCCCCAGGACAGGAAGCATTATACCAATCTATTTAAAATCCTCCGCGAAAAACTGGATGCACTGGGTAAACAAACCCGTAAAAAATATTTAGTTACAACTGCCATTGGCGGTTCAATAGAATTTCTGCAGCACACCCAGATGGAAATAGCTCAGCAATACCTCGACTATATCAATTTGATGAGCTATGATTTTGACGGAACTTATGACAATATGGCCGCACATCACACAAATTTATATACTCCATCTAATATGCCTTATATATATTCTACTGACGTTTGCATTCAAAATTTAAAAAAAGTTGGAGTACATCCTTCTAAAATTGTAATGGGTGTTGGATTTTACGGCAAAGGGAAAATAGTAGAAACCGGCGATAACAATGGCTTGTACCAGATACCGGTGCAACCGATGTTTGGCGGTGGTTATTCCTACCTGAAAGACAGCCTGGTTAACCGAAAAGGTTATGTAAGGTACTGGGACAATGTTTCAAAAGCGCCTTATTTATTCAATGCTGAAAAGAAAATATTTATCACTTATGATGACGAGGAGTCCATTAAAGCTAAATGCAACTATATACGTCAGCATCATCTTGCCGGTATTATGTTTTGGGAATATTTTAGCGACCGTAAATTATATCTCCTGGATACCATAAACAAGGAATTCGGATATTAATAAATAAAATATTGAGCCATGTTATTAAGAGATGTTAAATGATCTTAAAAGACCGTTATGATTCAAACCGCTGAAGCGACAATGTACTGACAATACAATTCGCATCATTTCCCTTTTTTTGAAATATAATTTGAAAAATTACTATAGTGTTTAATAACATTTTATTATAGTAATACGGTATTGTTTTAGTATAGTTTTGCTGTCACAGGAAAACAGCAAATCTATTGTTCATTATATTAAAGTCTGCCTTATGAAAGATGTTTTTTTGCTCCCCTATCTCATTGATGAAACTATAACATTGTCCGAAAAAAAAAGGAACTTAATGCAACATAGCCTGAATCATAATCATATATCAAAAGATAATGGGGTATTCAGGGGCAGCGAAAAAATAAATTCATTGGAAAATGAAAGAAATGAAGTGGATAGCAGCTCAGCAAAGTCGTCCTGCAAATCTATTTATCCCCAGGTTTTAATGCCCCCGGAACAAGAAGCCTATCTGAAAGTTAGCAAATACGATTTTCTCTGATAATAGTTGAAACGTTTTTATTTTGGCGACAGGCTTAATCCCTATATTTAGTGTATGAAAATAATGGTCCTGCTTGTGATAGCCTGTATAAAACTTAACAACATAGCAGCTCAAACAGACAGTCTGCCTACCAGGGTGTATCATATTAAACAACTTGCTATGTTGCAGGATTCAAGTCGTAGCAGGATACAGATTATGGATGGTGCCACCCCTTATCTCACTAATCTTGAAGTACACATCACCATACTTGAACCGGACATGTCTGCCCACCCACCGCATACCCATCCGGCAACGGAAGAGTTGATTATTGTAAAAGAGGGATTGCTGAAAGTGACCATTGACGGTAAATCTGATACGATTGGGCCCGGTGGTGTAGCGATGGCCATGGCTGGTGATGAACATGGCGCAGTGAATATAGGTAAAAGCAAAGCGACGTATTATCTTCTTAAATATACAACAGGGTCAGCACCCGATTTTGAAGTTGCTAAAAAGGCAGGCGGTTCTATCATTATTGACTGGAAAGACGTTGCTTCAAAGATTACTGATCGCGGGCAGAGATGGCAACAATATAACCGCCCTACTTCACTGTTCAAAAAATTTGATATGCATGCCACAGCACTCAATAAAGGCATGGACAGTCACTTACCTCACTCGCACCGTCAGGAAGAAATTATTCTTGTAAAAAAAGGGAGTATCAGGATGCATATTGCGGATAAATTTTATGATGCAAAAGAAGGAGATTTGGTTTTTCTGAATGCTTTTGTTCCTCATGCCCTTATCAATACTACTGACGGTCAATGTGAATATTTTGCATTTCAATGGCAATAACCGCTGCCAGCATTTACAAAATTTGCATGAAACATTTTTTCCCTTTCAAAGTTTAAAATTGTTCTTTTGCATATATGGACAAACTGCTCCTGTTTTTTCTTTTTGCAGCGGTGTTGCTGATTTTGTTGTTTCTATTTTTGCGAAAAAATAAAAAAGAAACCCCCTTTGCAGACCTACCACCCAACTATATTAAGTTGCTTAAAGAAAACGTTGTTTTTTATAACAAGCTTAGCGAACCTGCGCGTATTCGGTTTGAACAACGGATGGAGCATTTTCTTGAATCTGTTCGTATTACTGGAGTCAATACTACTGTAGAAGATATTGACAGGGTGCTGATAGCGGCAAGCGCGGTGATACCAATATTCGGATTTCCCGACTGGGATTATATTAATCTGCATGAAGTGCTGCTTTATCCCGAAACTTTTAATGAAGCCTTTGAACAAACGGGTAATAACAGACCTGTTATGGGAATGGTGGGTAATGGTCCGATGAATCATATTATGATACTTTCCCAACATGCTTTGCGTATTGGGTTTCAAAATAAAACAGATAAGGATAATACAGCGGTGCATGAATTTGTTCACCTGCTGGATAAAACCGATGGAGATACCGATGGCATACCCGAAGTATTGATGAAACACCAATATGTGCTGCCCTGGGTGGATATGATGCATACGAATATCAGGGAAATTTTAAATAATGATTCAGACATTAATCCCTATGGGGCAAGTAGTCAGGCGGAATTTTTTGCCGTAGTATCAGAATACTTCTTCGAACGTCCGGATTTATTACAAATAAAGCATCCCGAATTATACGGGATGCTGGAAAAAATTTTTAAACAGGGAAAGGATATTCCTGAGGCAGAATAATTAAAAATGGCCTGGGTAAATATTTCTTCACGGATTTGCACCTTTGTATACCCCAGCAACTAACAATTACTTGCGTCTCGAATTTCTTACATTATCTCTTACCTAATGATTTTTCTTCTCTGTGGTTTTCATTTTTCGCAATACTATTAGCTTTCTGTACTAACTGAATAAATTCATTTCTATACCCTTCTGCATCATCAGAAATTGCAGAGCTGGCTAATGCAAGCACATTGCCATAAGATGACTGTTGCAAGAATTCAGAATGCCGTAACAACATGCCAAATTGTGCTACTGCAGCAGCCAACCGAAAGCTGGAAGAAGTATTAGCAAGCGAAATATGATGATCTTCAACAGGCTGTTCAATCTTCAAACTCTTATCACCGCCTGGTTTTTTATACCTGAGTTTTATTGTCATGAGTTCTGAAGAATTTTTCCGGGTATCAGCCGGTTCGTTTAATGACTGATATTTTAAAGGATCAACCCGTTCAATAAATTCACTTTTTACGCCAGCAGGGATGATTTCATACAAAGCTGTTACCGTTTGCCCGCTACCAAGGTCTCCGGCATCTTTCCTGTCGTTATTAAAGTCTTCTTTATTCAGCATCCTGTTTTCATAACCAATCAACCGGTAAGCCTGCACCTTATCAGGATTAAATTCTACCTGCAGTTTCACATCTTTGGCAATGGTAAACAGAGTACCGCCAAACTCACTCACTAATACTTTTTTTGCTTCGTTCAGATTATCAATATAGGCATGATTGCCATTGCCCTTGTCTGCCAGCTTTTGCATTTTGTTGTCTTTATAGTTGCCGGTACCATATCCAAGAACGGTAAGAAATATCCCGCTCTTTCTTTCCTGTTCTATCATCCTCTCCATTTCATCATCGCTGCTAACGCCTACATTAAAATCGCCATCAGTACACAGGATAACCCTGTTGTTACCTTCCTTTATAAATTGCTGACTTGCTATTTTATAGGCAAGCTTTATACCTTCGCCACCGGCAGTAGAGCCTCCGGCTTCCAGGCGATTAATAGCATCTTTTATGGTTTGTATATTGTTGCCGCCGGTAGCTGGCAACACTACCCCTGCACTACCTGCATATACTACTATGGCTACTTTATCCTGCGGACGTAACTGATCTGCCAGTAATTTCATAGATTGCTGTACAAGTGGCAGTTTGTTCTCCTCGTTCATAGAGCCCGATACATCAATCAGGAACACTAAATTGGAAGCAGGAATATTTTCTGTAGAAATTTTCTTAGCCTGCAAACTTACCAATGCCAGCCTGTGGTTTTTGTTCCAGGGAGCTTCTGACATTTCTGTTTGCACTGCAAAAGGTATATCCCCGGTGGGTTGCGGATAATCATAATGAAAATAATTGATCATTTCCTCTATGCGAACTGCTCCTGCCGGTGGCAGTTGCCCCTGGTTAAGGAACCTGCGTACATTACCGTAGGATGCAGCATCTACATCAATGGAGAATGTCGAAAGCGGATTGTCTATTACCGTTTTGAAACGATTTTCAACAATGCCGTCATAATCTTCGGTATTGAAGTTGTCGTTGTTATAATCACCGGGATACGGGGGCGTCCTTTGTGTATAGGTAGATGGTGACGGCATTCCGTAAACACGCATGCTTTTATCAGCCTCCTCCCGGGATACAATTGCAAGTTCATTCTTTTTAGATCGGGGGGCAACAACCACTTCTTCAGACTTGTCTTCAAGCTTAATCAATACTGCATTAATCATTGTTTGCCCCGCCACCTTTATTTCTTTTGTTTCATAGCCAGGCAACGTAAACACAAGAATAACACCACTGTTTTTTACAGTAATCTGAAACACACCTAAATCGTCTGACTGCACAATATTGCCGGTGTTTTTTTCATTTACACTAACAAATGGAAGCGCTATTCCATTATAATCTGTGATTTTCCCTTTAACTACGAAAGTTGCATCTGGTAAGACATTGCTTAGTGAGGCCATAACAATGGCACTGCAAAGAATTATGTACTTCATAAAAATCATTTTAAGTTCAATTTTGCAATTGGATGCGCTTTTATACAGGATTACATAAGTTGTGTTTTCTGTTTTGTATGCTTATCTTGCTTCTCAGCATTTTATCACTTGGAGTTTATTAAAAACATATCATCCGCTACGCAAAGCAGCGATCAGGATCTGATTACTTTGTATAAGCAGACGAAGGAACTATCCGTGCTTTCCACACTTTATCAGCGTTATATGGAACTGGTATATGGGGTTTGCCTTAAATACTTTAAAGAGCCGGAACGCAGCAAGGATGCGGTGATGAATATTTTTGAAGAATTAATACAAAAATTACAGGTTCATGAAGTAAATAATTTCAAAAGCTGGTTACACACCCTTACCCGGAATTATTGCCTGATGCAGTTACGAACACCTAAAAACCTTAAAACCACAGGTTTCAGCCCTGAGTATATGCAATCAGAAGAAACAGTGCATCTTAACGGGGTATTTGAAAAAGAGGAACAGTTTGAAAAGCTGGAAAGCTGTTTGGAAAAATTACCGGAACAACAAAAGCAAACAGTACAACTTTTCTACCTGCAGCAAAAATGTTATGAAGAAATAGTGGAGATTACCGGTTATGAATGGAATAAAGTAAGAAGCTATATACAGAATGCGAGAAGAAATTTGAAAATTTGTATGGAGAAAGAAGATGAAGGGTAAAGACTTGTGATAATTATCAAATGTCAGCAGATAATAAACATATTAAACATTACAGTGCCGCAGATATACAACGTTATCTGAACGGGCAAATGACTGCTGCAGAAAAGCATGCAATGGAGAAAGCCGCACTGGAAGATGCTTTTCTTGCTGAAGCACTGGAGGGATATTGGGAAACATCCAGAAAGTCTGTGACTTCGGACATGGCGGAATTGGAGAAACGTCTGCAACAAAGAAGTGAAGCAGCAATAGTGCCTTTATATCAAAATCGCCGGCTGTGGTGGGCTGTTGCAGCGGCCCTAATGCTGATCGCAGGTACTGCAACTACCTGGTATCTGTTTAATCAAAAGCCCACGCATGACATTGCGCAAAAAACTAAAGAAATAACAATACCATCGGTGGCAAGTGATGAAGCAACAAAATCTGCCGATGAAAGGAAAGCGCCCGAAGCTCCATTGTTGAATGAGCCGACAGATAAGGAACAGGAACAGGCTAATCAAGTATTAGTTAAACCCAATAAAAAAGCGCAGGAAAAAGATAGTTTCGCTGCCGTTACAGATAAGCCGTCTGCGGGAATAGCTGCTGCACCTCGGTCTGTAGTAGAAAACACAAAGCTCAGTAACCCGGCAGGAAAAGAAGCTGATGAAAATTTTGAATCATCTAAAAAAGACAGGGCTGCCATTGCGGCAAAAGCAGAGGCTATGCAGGGTGGCAGAGAAAATGAATTATATATTAATACCCATGTTTTTAAAGGGAAAATTGCGAATACCCAAAACCAGCCATTGCCTTTTGTAAATATCAGCGCCGCCGGGATAAATACTTACACTGATGTACAAGGCAACTTTACTATACTGAGTGGAGATACTGTTCTCAACGCTGCCGTAAAATCAGTTGGCTATGAACGTAAAAATGTGGTGCTGACTTCTAATATGCCTTCAAATAATATTACCCTTGCTGCCGGAAAAAATGCACTGTCTGAAGTAGTGGTAGCAGGATATGGCGCAAAGAAAACAAAATCCTTACGTAAGCAGGATAAAAATGAGGAAGAAGATGTATTAGCGGAACCGGTAGACGGTTGGGGAAATTATGATATCTATCTCAGCAATAATAAAAGACTGCCTTCTGAAAACAATAAAATTTCCGGAGGTTTTACAGAAGTCTCATTCACGGTTAATACAGCAGGTTTTCTATATGATTTTAAAATAGAAAAATCCACCTGTTCTGCCTGTAATAGAGAAGCCATCAGGTTGATTAAAGAAGGACCTAAATGGAAGCTGACCAATGACGAAATTCAGTCGGGACGAATGGTGGTAAACATTCAGTTTTAAGAGATAGTTCTTTTACACTATCAAACCTTACCCTGGACATTTTATCTATACAATTAATCCGTTCTGATCCAGTTGTTAAAAAAACAGGCAGTTAAATATTCCCCCTTTCGCAATTATTCTTAGGTGCTTATCTGTTATCTTCGTTACCCGGAAATATATTGAATCATATTTTAATAATTTCCTTTATTAAACCCGACTATTCATTAAAAAGATTACACATGAAAAAATTTTTTTTACTCGCCGTATGTGCCGGTACTTTTTCTTTCGTCAGTGCACAATTAAAGATGCCTGCCGCTTCTCCGGGGCAATATGTAAAACAGGATTTCGGATTATCTGCTATTGAGCTTTCTTATTCAAGGCCTGTAGTAAAAGGCAGAACAATTTTTGGTGATCTTGTTCCCTGGAATAAAGTATGGCGCACCGGGGCCAATGGAGCCACCACCATTACATTTGGTGATGAAGTAACTTTTGGCGGGCAAAAAGTACCTGCCGGCAAGTATGGTTTGCTCACTATTCCCAACCCAACCGAGTGGACAGTGATATTGACCAAACAATTAGATGTTACCAGCCCTGCAGCTTATAAACAAGACCAGGATGTGGCCCGGATAAAAGTATCAGTAGATGATTTGCCATTCTCATTAGAATCATTATTGATATCATTCAGCGCAGTACTTCCATCCTCAATGGAGATGGTTATTGGGTGGGACCGTTCACTGGTGCGGATACCCATCACTACAGATATTGATGCTAAAATCAATGCACAGATAGAAAGTCTGAAAGGAAAAGAAAACTTTCCTTATTACAACGCAGCAGTGTATTATCTTGATAATGGTAAAGACCTGAACACTGCATTAAGTTGGTTTGACAAAGCTGCACAGCAAAGTCCGGATGCCTTTTGGGTATTTTATCAGAAAGCGAAATGTGAAGCCAAACTGGGTAAAAAGAAAGAAGCAATTGCATCTGCCAATAAATCTATTACCCTGGCTACGGCAGCAAAAAACGATGACTATGTAACGCTCAATCAAAAACTGATTGCGATGCTTAAATAAATTCTGGCAGGTTACGCATTAAAAGCTTTACCTGTTTGCAGGGGAAATGTTTGAAACATTTCCCTTTTTTGTGTATAACCCCTTACCGGTGCTCAGTAAATGGAGTATCTCCCTCATTATAGCCTGCGTTTTTTGCCGGTAGTTTTTCTGTTGCATTTTTTACCGATACCTGCTTCATGGGTGTGTTGATTTTGTAGAGATAAGTTGCCAATACCAATACCAATGCAGGTAATGTGATGAGTAACAGAAATAGTTTCAATTTTTTAATAGGAGCTGCCGTCATAATTCTCAATACAAATGAATAATAAATTTGGAAACGCAGGTATTATTAAAGAAGTATTGATAAAAATTTATTTATAAGTATTTGCTTGCAGGTAAATATCATTTATCAAAGTAATAATTAATGAAAATGGAAATAGAAATAAACTCTACTTTACTTATCATTTAAAATATAAAATCAAACTTGACACATATTATTGTTTTTGTACATTTAATTATTTATTGAAGTGCACTAAAAATCAGTTTTCCAGAGTGAAGAATCCAATTTTCACATATTGAAAAATAAAATGTCAAATGAACATTTTTAAAAAAAAAATTTCTTTATCTTGCGCCTCTATTAGCATTTTTTTAACATTGTATGATGGTTTTGACAAAACCTAAATCGGGTTTTGTTTTAATTCTATAAACTAAATCTTAATTGCTGCATGAAGGAAATCCTCCTGATATAACATTTCCCATTTTTTCATTTGAGGGTGATATTTTGTTATTAATAACTTTTGATGGATATACATCCTGATTATATCCATTGAAATAATTTGTCTATAAATTTTTTATTTTTTATCAACAATGAAATACAGCTTATGACACATTTTCTGAGTAGAAAACTTAAGTATGTCTGTGCATTAGTGATGTCTTTGTCTTTCATAATGACAAGTGCACTGGCACAGTCCGTTACCGTTACGGGTAAGGTAATTAACGACAAGGCAGAACCATTGCCTAATGTCAGCGTTTTAGTTAAAGGAACCTCAAATGGGGTAACTACTAATGAACAGGGAGAATTTAGTATTAATGTCCCCAACAACAAATCGGCGCTGGTTATCTCTTCAGTAGGTTATCAAACCCAGACAATTACTGTTGGCACACAAAGGAAATTTGATATAGTAATGATAGCCGGGGAAGCATCCCAGTTGGAGTCAGTAGTAGTAGTGGGATATGCTACACAAAAGAAAGTGACAGTAACGGGTGCGGTAGCCCAGGTAAAAGGCTCCGAACTGGATAAATCACCCAGTATCAATTTATCTAACTCACTGGCAGGAAGGTTACCTGGTATTACAGCAGTGCAAAGAAGCGGTGAACCCGGATATGATGGCTCATCTATACGTATACGCGGAGTAAACTCTTTTGGAAACAGTGACGCGCTGATTGTGGTAGATGGCGTACCAAACAGAGCAGGTGGTTTAGACCGTCTTAATCCTGCAGACATAGAAAGTGTATCTGTACTGAAAGATGCTGCTGCCGCGATCTACGGCTCCCGTGCGGGTAACGGAGTAATATTAATTACCACCAAAAGAGGTAAAACGGGTAAACCCCAGATTTCTTATGATTTTAACTACGGCTGGGCACAACCCACCCGTACCCCCAAAATGTCGACTGCGCCTGAATATGCTACCATTAGAAATGAACTCATGATATATGATAATGTACCTGCTGCAGAATGGCAGGCTGCTTTTGATGGGTTTAAAGCTAATGGAACTTATACCACCCTCGGTAATAAAGTAGTTAATGCAGTGTTTACTCAGGATGAGATCACAAAATTTGGAAATGGTTCCGAACCTCTTAAATATCCTAATACGGATTGGTATAAAACTACATTAAAAACATGGGCCCCGCAGGCCACTCATAACTTACAATTGACAGGGGGATCTGAGAATGTCAAATACATGGGATCATTAGGGTACACTAACCAGGATGGATACTATAAAAATTCTGCAACCGGTTACAAACAATATGATCTGAGGTTGAATGTGGATGCTAAAGTAAATAAGTATATAAACACCAGCCTGGGTATAGCTGCACGTGAAGAGTACAGGCATTTTCCCAATGGTGGTGGCGCCGGTGATATCTTCAGGATGCTGATGCGTGGTAAGCCAACCGAAGTGGCAATATGGCCTAATGGTCTTCCCGGACCGGACATTGAAAATGGTCAGAACCCTGTGGTGATTACAACAGATAAAACAGGATATATAAAAGATAAAAGAGACTATTTTCAAACTAATGGAAAAATTGAGATTTCTATTCCGGGTGTAGAAGGTTTGAAAGTGACCGGAACGGCATCTGTGGACAAAAGGGTAACAAGAGTGAAAAACTGGGCAAAACCCTGGACACTGTATTACTGGGATGGTTCTTCATATGAAGCCGATGGAGTAACTCCGGTGCTTAAGGGTTCAGTAAGGTCTACTTTCACAGATCCTCGTCTGAGAGAAACCTCTTCACAGGAGTTGGCAACAAACCTGACCGGGATGATAAACTACGATCATACTTTTGGCTCGGCACATGCCTTTAATTTTATGGCTGGCGTTACCCGGGAAAAGGTAACAGCAGACGGGTTTGATGCCTATAGGCGGTACTTCATTTCTCCGGCTATGGAACAGTTGTTTGCCGGTGGTTCACTCTCTCAGGATATTACCAATGGCGACTACTTATACCAGAGAGCTCGGTTGAGCTATATCGGCCGTGTGGGATACAACTTTGAAGAAAAATATATTGCAGAATTTTTGTGGAGATATGATGGTTCTTATATGTTCCCCGAAGATAAACGCTTTGGTTTCTTCCCCGGTGTATCTGCAGGATGGAGGATTTCGGAAGAAAATTTCTTTAAAAATAATATCCAGTTTATTACCAATTTAAAACTCAGAGGGTCATGGGGTCAGATGGGTGCTGAACCATATATCAATGGCAGTTACCTGGAATATGCTTTCCTTTCAACCATGGGCTTCTCCTCCTATATTATTAATGATCAGGTTACTAAGACATTATATGAGTCGCGTGTGCCCAATCTTAATTTTACCTGGGAAAAAGCCAATAACATCAACGTAGGTTTGGATGCAGGCTTCCTGAATAATAAACTTACACTTGAGTTTGACTATTTCTACAACAAACGTTCGGATATTCTTCAGTTGTTAACAGGTTCTATACCACAAAGTTCAGGGGTTACAGATATACTACCTCCTGTGAACTATGGTAAGATGAGCAATAAAGGATGGGAGTTCAAATTATCGTATAACAACCGTGCAGGAGACTTTACCTATAATGTAAGTGTGAATGGCGGTTATGCAAGAAACAAAATCCTGGACTGGAATGAAGTTCCCGGTCTTCCGGAGTACCAAAAAACTACAGGCCGTTCTTATAATGGCTTCCTCACTTATCAGTACGATGGAGTATTTACCAGCCTGAAAGATATTGCTGACAATACTATTGATTACAGCAATATTACAGGTAAACTTTTACCCGGTGATATGAAGATTAAAGATATTGGCGGACCTAATGGAGTACCTGACGGAAAGATAACTGCTGATGATCAGATTCGTTCCGACAAAACAAATATTCCCAGATTTACTGGAGGGGTAAATATTAGTTTGCAATACAAAAATTTTGATTTGGCTGTACTATTTCAGGGTGCAATGGGCGGTTTACAATTCATTGGCAGAACTGAATCCGGTGATATCGGTAACTTTCTTCAGTACTCTTATGATCACAGATGGACTATTGACAATCCAAGCAGTGTAGATCCCAGGCTAACCAACAGGCAGAATCGTTATTATACTGGCGGCGCCGCCTGGAATAACAGCTATTTTGTAAAAAGCAATAACTACGTCCGTTTAAAGACCATTGAAATCGGTTATTCTTTACCACAGAATATAGGTAGTAAAGCAGGAATCAGCAATTTGCGGGTTTATGTAAGTGGTTTAAATGTATTTACTTTCTTCGACAAAATAAAAATATGGGATCCTGAAGCTACAACTCAGGATGGTAAATACTATCCTCAATCACGCATCTTAAGCGCAGGTGTAAGAGTAACATTCTAAAACAAATTGACATGAAGAAAATCATTAAAAAAATATATGTGCCTTTATTTGCGGGTATGGCAGTAATGACATCTTGCAAAAAGGAATTTATGAATCTCGATCCGCTGAACCAGATATCTTCTACTCAAACCTGGAAAGACGGTGCTCTTGCTACTGCTTTCGTATCGGGAATATACGGCGGTGGTCTATACCAGGGTGGATTTAGCGAACAGATGAATGCTTCTCTGACGGACGAAGCAGTATTTACGCATACAGGCCGTAGTATTAATACAGTGAATGAAGGAAGTTTAAGCCCTTCTAACCTGGGTTGGGTAGATAATACCTATGGGTGGAAACCAATGTACAACCAGATCAGGGCCTGCAATCTCGTTATTGCTAATTTATCGGCAGATAATGCAGCCATTACTGATGCCGTGAAAAACCGGTTGAAAGGTGAAGCTTATTTCCTTCGGGCATACTACTATCAGCAGTTAGTAAGGTACTATGGCGGTGTTCCCCTGGTGGATGCGCCTTATAATCTTACTGATGACTTTACCAAAGACAGAAGCAGCTTTACAGATTGTGTAAACTTTATCGTAGATGATTGCGACAGCGCCGCTCTATTGCTGAATGGTCTCACTATGGAAAAGGGCAGGGCTAGCAAACTCGCAGCACAGGCGCTAAAGTCCAGAATACTTTTGTATGCCGCCAGCGACCTGCATGATGAGGCAACGGCCAAAGCCAAAGCCGGTGATGTGTTTGGAAGCTATGCACACCCTGAAGTATTGTTTTACAAGACAGGAGATCGCCAGGCACGTTGGCAGGCAGCACGTGATGCTGCTAAAGCTGTTGTAGACGCCGGTTCCGGATATAAACTGGATCTGGCAGCTCCTGCAACTAGAGCCGAGGGTACTGCTAATTATATCGCCTTATCAATGGGTGGTAAAAGCGGTGATAAAAGCGTAGACCCTACCGCTTCAAAAGAATTGATTTTTGCAAGAAATTTTGTTCAGGACAAAAGTGAAGGCGGTATGCAAATGGGATTATACAATGGACCTAACGGGTACCACTGTTGGGCAGGTAATACTCCTATTGGTCTACTGGTAGACGATTATGAAATGATGGATGGTTCTACGGCAAGACCATTTGACTGGAATAATGCGTCTGACAAAGCAAAACCTTATTCAAACCGTGATCCCCGTATGTATGGAACCATTATGTATGATGGATCCGACTGGAAACCGAGAAATAAAATATCCGGAGATGTTGATCCTGCCAACCAGATACAAACAGGTGAATATGATTTGATGGATGGTGGCAGCTTGATTGCATTCAAAGGGCTGGATACAAGAAGCAGTTCGATTGAAGATTGGAACGGGAGCCGTACCGGCTATTATATGCGTAAGTTCATTGATCCCAACCCCGACCTGGTAGATAATAACAGCACGCAAATTATTCCATGGCCTTTCCTTCGCTATACAGAAGCAGTATTTAATTATATAGAGGCATCCATAGAATTGAATGATCTTCCTACCGCAACATTGTGGTTAAACAGGATTCGTTACCGTGCGGGAATGCCTGCTATCACCGAAACCACACAAAATGACATCAGGGAAAGATACCGCAAGGAAAAAAGGGTTGAAATGTCATTTGAGGAACAGCGCTACCATGATGCCCGCCGGTGGATGATTGCCCCCACAACACTAGGAAGAAAAATTACTTTTATTAATGTTGTCGGGAAGTTTAAACCGGGTAAACAGATGTCGAAACCCTATCATCATGACGAATCTGTTTATAATTATACCTACACCCCGGTAGAAGACAATGCACACGAAAACAGGCAGTGGCTGAATAAAATGTATTTCAGACCATTTGATCGTGAAGAGGTTAAAAGGAATACCGGACTTTGGCAGAACCCCGGGTTCGAATAAGACTTATATCATTTATTTCCTAATTTTGAATCTATGCCGGTAAATACCGGCATAGATTTTTTTAATTTATCCCTACACTAAAATTTTTCCCATTGCAGATGTATAGTTCATTCAATCTCATCTTTATCCGTATCATAACAATATTTTTTAGTCTTTTTACTGTATTATACGGATGCAGGCAATCATCTGACAAAGGCACTAAAGAAACTGCCACTCCCCGCGACCCATTATTCACACTGTTAAGTCCAGATCAAAC
>JAFDXG010000059.1 GCA_018268105.1 Bacteroidota bacterium
ATGACCATTTGCAATATGAGTATAGAAATGGGCGCCCGTTGCGGAATGATTGCTCCTGATGAAACTACTTTTGAATATATAAAAGGGAGAGAATTTGCTCCAAAGGGAGCAGAATGGGATAAGAAACTGGCGTATTGGAAAACTTTGCACAGCGATGCTGATGCAAAGTTTGATATGGAATTGAACATTGTAGCAGAAGAAATTGAACCCATGATTACTTATGGTACCAATCCCGGTATGGGTGTAGGTATCACCGGTCATGTGCCAATGCTGAATGAGATTGATGAAAAAGAAATACCCTCTTTCGAGAAATCGCTGAAGTATATGGGGCTTAATCCCGGTGAAGTGCTTAAAGGCAGGAAAGTAGACTATGTATTTATTGGCAGTTGCACCAACAGCCGGATAGAAGATCTAAGAATGGTAGCTGCATTTGTAAAAGGTAAAAAGAAAGCAGACAACGTAGAGGTATGGGTGGTACCTGGTAGCAAACAGGTAGAAAAACAGGCGCTCGAAGAAGGGATAAATAAAATATTTGAAGAAGCAGGATTTATGCTCAGGCAACCGGGTTGTTCGGCCTGTCTTGGGATGAATGAGGATAAAATTCCTGCCGGTAAATATTGTATATCTACCTCCAACAGAAATTTTGAAGGAAGACAGGGACCCAATGCCAGGACCCTGCTTGCAAGCCCCCTCACTGCAGCAGCAGCAGCCATTTCGGGGAAAGTGATGGATGTAAGAGAATTGATTTAAATCTCAGATTTGAAATCTCAAATTTCAAATTTCAAATAAACCATGGGTAAATCTATAAATATTGTAAAGAGTACTGTAGTACCCCTGCCGATCGAAAATATAGATACAGATCAGATTATTCCGGCAAGATTTTTAAAAGCTACCAGCAGAGAAGGATTTGGCAAAAATCTTTTTCGCGACTGGCGCTTTTTTAATGATGATGAAAGTAAACCCAAATCAGATTTCCCTTTGAACAACCCGGTATACAAAGGAAAGATTTTGGTGGCCGGGAAAAATTTTGGTTGCGGATCTAGCCGTGAACATGCAGCATGGGCAATCAAAGATTATGGATTTGATGTGGTGGTGAGTAGTTTTTTTGCCGATATTTTTAAAAATAATGCTTTAAATAATTTTCTCCTGCCAATACTGGTTTCAGAGGATTTTCTCCAAAAAATATTTGAAGCAGTAAAAAAAGACAATGCTGCGGAAGTGGAAGTAAACCTTCAGGAACAGTTTATTAAAATTGTGGGTTCTGATCTCCAGGAATCATTCGATATAAATACTTATAAAAAGACTTGCCTCCTGAATGGTTATGACGATATTGATTATCTCTTAAGCATCAAACCCGAAATAGAATCTTTTGAAAAACATCCTGCATAATACTTTATGAAAAAAAATATAGCAGTAATTTTTGGAGATGGAATTGGCACGGAAGTAACACAGCAATCCATCAATGTATTGGATGCCATTGCCAAAAACTTTGCTCATGAGTTTAACTATACTTATAATCTCATGGGGGCAGTTGCCATAGATAAAACCGGAAACCCTCTGCCTGACGAAACGATTGAAGCCTGTTTGAATAGTGACGCGGTATTGTTTGGAGCTATTGGTGATCCTAAATATGACAATGATCCCACAGCTAAAGTAAGACCCGAACAGGGTTTGCTTAAACTGAGAAAGAGCCTGCAATTGTATGCCAACATAAGACCGGTAACTACCTACCCACCATTGCAACATTTGTCGCCGCTTAAAGCCAAATACAGCGAAGGAGTTGATTTTGTAATCTATCGTGAACTTACCGGGGGCATATACTTTGGTAAAAAAGAATTAAGCACCGATAATACTCAGGCTATTGATGAATGTATTTATACCGAGCAGGAAATTGAACGGGTTGCACACCTCGCTTTTCGGAGTGCAATACGACGCAGAAAAAAACTCACTCTTGTAGATAAAGCCAATGTACTGGAAACATCGAGGTTGTGGAGAAAAGTAGTGCAGGAACTGGCACAGCAATATCATGAAGTAGCAGTAGATTATATGTTTGTGGACAATGCTGCCATGCAGATCATTATTAACCCCAGGCAGTTTGATGTAATACTTACCGAGAATATGTTTGGGGATATTTTAAGTGATGAAGCAAGTGTGTTAGCAGGTTCTCTGGGTATGCTGCCATCTGCCTCTGTAGGAAGTGGTGTTGCTTTGTTTGAGCCTATTCATGGATCCTACCCGCAGGCTGCCGGTAAAGATATTGCCAATCCGCTGGGATCAATTTTATCTGCTGCCATGATGCTTGATTATTTCGAATTGAATACAGAAGCCAACCTGGTACGTGAAGCAGTAGACTGGACTCTCAAACACAATTTTGTAACAAAAGATATTGACCCGGTTAATTTTTACTTTACTACTACTATTGGTGAATTAATAGTTGAATATGTGAGTAATAAGGTGCCCGGTGAAATCCATCAGACAAATGTGGAGTTGAGAAAATCAACGATTATCTAGTTTCGAATTTCAATTTTGAAATCATAAATAATAAAAGTTCTTTGTTTATTAGCAGGTGAAATGTACATTTGTGCAACATTACATTTCACTTTATGTTGAAGCGCAGAATAACAAATATTGTCAGCATCGTAGTCATTGTGGTGGTTGTCATTATTGTTCCTGCAATTCAGGGTGGTGTAATTTGTATATAAAATAAATTATTAAAAATATATAAAGCCCGCCTCCTGAAGGCGGGCTTTTTGTTTTATGGAATAATAATGTCAACATTTTAAATTTAGTACAATGGCTTCCTATTACAATGATGAAACGGTAATATTCCTGAATGGTTCTTTCGTAAAGGCTGCAGATGCGAAAATGGATTTCTACAGTCAGTCGCTGCATTATGGCTACTCTGTTTTTGAAGGTATCCGCTCATATAAAACAGAAAAGGGCGAAACAAAAATATTCAAACCAGTGGAGCATTATGAACGTTTAAAAAATTCAGCAAAGGCAATGAATATGCCCTATCCGTGGAATACAGAAGATTTGATTACTGCTACCTACGAAGTATTGAAACGCAACAATATTCAGGATGCTTATATACGGCCGGTCGTATATGCCCCGGCGAATATGAGTTTTGCAGTGAATACACAATCGTTCATTGTGATTGAAACATGGGAGATGGCGCCTTTTCTTGGAGATAAGCTATTGCGGGTAATGACTTCTTCCTTTCAACGTCCTAACCCGAAAGGATTTAAGATTGAAGCAAAGGCCGGCGGGCATTATGTGAACTCTATTTTAGCCAGCCAGGAAGCAAAAGCAAAGGGATTTGATGAAGCGCTCTTAACTGATATGAACGGAAATATAGCTGAAGGTCCGGGAGCAAATGTGTTTTTTGAAAAAGAGGGTAAACTTTTCACACCATCTGCCGGAAATATTTTACCGGGTATTACCCGTGCGACTGTTATTCAGATTTGTAAAAAACTGGGAATTGAAGTGGAAGAAAAGTTATTTAAAGCTGAAGAATTGATAAATGCTGATGCCGCATTTTTCTGTGGAACAGCAGCCGAAGTGATAGGTTGGGAAAGCCTGGATAATATGAAGTTTAAAAAAGACTGGAATGATACTGTAAGTAAATCAGTGCAGGAAGCATACAAGAACCTTATTATTGAAAAAGAATTTGATCTGCAAATACCACCAGGTATATAGTGTGGGAGCAGACACTTGCATAAATTGGTAAACAATAGTTTGTAAAGAAGAATAATTAAAACAAAATGGCAGAGTTAAACAAATATTCGAAAGTATTGACCCAGGATACAACCCAGCCTGCGGCACAGGCAATGTTATATGGTATTGGCCTAACGGATGAAGATTTGAAAAAAGCACAGATAGGAATAGCCAGTATGGGCTATGATGGCAATACCTGCAATATGCATTTGAATGATCTGGCGAAAGTAGTGAAGCAGGGAGTGTGGGATAATGGACTGGTAGGTTTAATTTTTAATACCATTGGCATCAGTGATGGTATAAGCAATGGTACGGATGGCATGAGGTATTCATTGGTAAGTCGTGATATTATTGCAGACAGCATTGAATCTGTTTGCGGAGGATTTTATTATGATGGATTGATTGCATTACCCGGTTGCGATAAGAATATGCCCGGTAGTATTATGGCAATGGGCCGTTTGAATCGCCCCTCTATAATGGTGTATGGCGGTACAATAGCGCCCGGTCATTACAAGGGCCAGGAGTTGAATATTATTTCTGCATTTGAAGCATTGGGACAAAAGATAGCAGGTAAATTAGATGAAGGTGATTTCAAAGGAATAGTCATGCATTCATGCCCTGGTGCCGGCGCTTGCGGCGGTATGTACACAGCCAATACCATGGCAAGTGCTATTGAAGCTTTAGGGATGAGCCTCCCTTATTCTTCAAGCAATCCGGCTATTAGCGAAGAAAAGAAAAAAGAATGCCTCGAAGCAGGTAAGGCAATTAAAGTATTGCTTGAAAAAGATATTAAGCCTAAAGATATCATGACAAAAAGAGCATTTGAAAATGCAATTACCATTATCATGATATTGGGCGGTAGCACCAATGCGGTTTTACATTTGATTGCAATGGCAAAAAGCGTGGGCATTGATGTAACTCAGGATGATTTTCAGGCAATCAGTGACAGGACACCGGTACTAGCCGACTTTAAACCCAGTGGTAAATACCTGATGCAGGAACTCCATGAACATGGAGGTGTACCTGCAGTTATGAAATATTTATTGAACAAAGGGTTACTGCATGGTGATTGTTTAACTGTTACCGGAAAAACAATAGCTGAAAACCTGAAAGATATAGCTGAGATAAATTTTGAAACCCAGGATATCATTTACCCTCTTGAAAAACCACTTAAAACAACCGGACATCTTCAGATCCTTTATGGTAATCTTGCTGAAAAAGGAAGTGTGGCAAAAATTTCAGGTAAAGAAGGTGAGCGTTTTGAAGGGCCTGCAAGGGTTTTCGACGGAGAAAAAAATCTTGTTGCAGGTATATCTTCCGGAAAAGTAAAGCCTGGAGATGTGGTGGTAATTATCAATGAAGGGCCTAAAGGCGCCCCGGGTATGCCTGAAATGCTAAAACCTACCTCTGCCATTATTGGTGCAGGATTAGGTAAATCTGTTGCCCTGATTACTGATGGAAGGTTTAGTGGCGGAACACATGGCTTTGTAGTTGGGCATATCACTCCCGAATCCTATGAAGGTGGATTGATAGGGTTGGTTGAAGATGATGATATAATAGAACTGGATGCCATTAAAAATACCATCACCCTAAAAGTATCTGAAGATGTAATTGCAGAACGAAGAAAACGATGGAAGAAACCGGAGCTGAAAGTAAAAAGCGGGGTATTGTTTAAATATGCAAAGTTGGTTAAAGACGCAAGTGAAGGTTGCGTAACAGACGAATAGTAAATGGTAAGAC
>JAFDXG010000005.1 GCA_018268105.1 Bacteroidota bacterium
CTCATATCCGCCGCGGCGGACGGAAGTTCGATCATTCATATTGATAACGTAGTTCTTTTTAAAATAATTTGAATTTATATCGCGAGGTAGAGCAGCGGTAGCTCGTCGGGCTCATATCCGCCGCGGCGGACGGAAGTTCGATCATTCATATTGATAACGTAGTTCTTTTTAAAATAATTTGAATTTATATCGCGAGGTAGAGCAGCGGTAGCTCGTCGGGCTCATAACCCGAAGGTCGGAAGTTCGATCCTTCCCCTCGCAACAAAAAGAAGCTTCAGTCTTTAACTGAGGCTTTTTTATTTAGCATTTGTGCCACAATAAGCATGATTATATCTTCGCTCAGGCGCAGGTTTTGTAGAAATGGTGCTGTGTTTGGCCAGACCTCCCATATTTGACGCATGTGCGTCAAGCTAAAAATGCATTAAATAGGTTGGAATGCTTTGTGAACAAGGGTTTTAAAGCAAAAGGAGATGGTGTAAAAATCATTCAATTTTAAAAAATTGTTCTCTTTCCAATTAACAAGCAGAAAAGGGATGGTAATAAAGACTAAATAGTGGGAACCTCTATAAAACAAGGGTTTCATAGAGTGGAAACGAAAGCAATAATCAATATAGTCCTATATTTTGAGGCTTTTCCACTTTCTCTTAGCTTGACGCCTATGCGTATTTGACGGGACAAGTTGTGCCTTATCATTTACTTATCTTAGCATTGTAAACAAGTAACCTCAAAACACTGATCTATCCTTGCTTCGATGTTATGCTGCCAGATCAGCGCTAGAAGAGATTTTTTTATTAGCGTTTCTTGGAACTTCGTTTGACCTCATTGTTTTTTATGTGGTTTTTCTTCGTCAAAACTTTGGTCTCTTCCGATGCTGGTGTGATCTTTTTTTCTGGTAATGTGTTGGAGGCGAGACTTTCTTCCTTTGCCTGTTCATCTTTCGGAGTCGCTGCGACAGCAGTCTTCTTTTGCCTTTCACGTAGTATAAAGTTTATGTAAAATCCACGGATGTTAAAGAATAAGGCTAGTCCCGCGATTATTAGAGCGATAACGCTTATTGTTGGGATAAAGGCAGGGTAATTTTCAAAAAAAGTATTTACATGAACGGGAAGTATTTGATTTGACGTTTTCCATTCTTTACCATTAAAATATGTGAGGCAGAGTGTAATATAATAGTCCCCAGAAGAAAGATCATCCTTCGAATACAACTTAAGTAGCACAGGTGGATTCAATGAATTTTCAGTTAATATCACTGTCGATGAGCTATCATCGTCATTAATATCAAAAAATGAAGTTGGATAACCCCAGCCAGGCAAATTGGCACCTTTAAATGTAAGAGTGATTGCCTTAGTGTTCAAACTGTCAACATGAGATCCAAAATCAAATATCGCCTGTCCTTTTCGGGTTATTGTATCCACAATAAGTGAAGAGTGCATTGTAGATGTTGGCTTGAAAATCTGGCCTGAAACAGAATAAAACATTTTTGCATTCCCGATATGGCCGTAACCAGATATATAAATGTTCAGGTATGTGGTGTCATTATTGTAAATCTTTGATTTTGTTAAACTGCCGACAATTTGGTAGCTGCCTGGGTATTGATAATCTTTTTTCACTCTAGGCAATTTCAGAGCATCATCATTAAAATTCCCTGTCAGTGGGCGTGATTGTCTGGAAGAATCTTGGGATTGAGCTTGGGTAAAACTAAAAGTTAAAAAGAAATACAGAAACAAATATTTCATGATATAGGTTTTGGCGTTAAGATATCAATATAAAAAAAATACGAATATGAATTACGCTAATTTACTGATTCTCTTTCCTCTGGCGTAGGTCTTGTAGAAACGGCGTTGTGTTTGGTCAGGCCTCTCGCATTCGGCGGGAATCAAAACACTGGTATAGCCCTACTTCGATGCTATGCTACAAGACCAGTGCTAGTGAGGGGATGGATGTTCGATCCTTCCCTTCGCAACAACCCAAGCCTCAGTTTTTTAACCGGGACTTTTTATTTTTTCCCATAAACCAGCCCCATTGCAAGCATCTTGCAGCATTTAAGAAAGGGATTGCTTCTCCCGCATATTCACTTATATCTCCAACCATTTTTTCGTTTGCTCATTTGCAAGTATTTTCGCAATTCAATTTCGGGTAGGTATAATTTCGTTAAAATGTCTGCTCTGAATATCATTATTCTTTAAAAACACATTATCTGTTATGGCATACGATGTAATAGTTTTAGGCAGTGGTCCCGGTGGTTATCCTGCGGCGATCCGTGCTTCTCAGTTGGGTTTTAAAGTAGCAATTATAGAAAAAGAAAGCCTGGGCGGTATTTGCCTTAACTGGGGATGTATCCCTACAAAAGCTTTATTGAAAAGCGCACAGGTATATGAATCTATGAAACACAGCAAAGACTATGGCATTGAGGCTACAGGTGTACAGCACAATTTTGACGCTGTAATAAAACGCAGCCGCGGAGTTGCCGACAAGATGAGCCGTGGGGTTCAGTTTCTCATGAAGAAGAATAAGATTGACGTAATAATGGGATACGGGAAGCTTAAAGCAAAAGGCCAGGTAGAAGTTACAGGTGCTGACGGAAAAGTTCAGATTGTTGAAGGCAAATATATTATTGTAGCCACAGGGGCTCGCTCCCGCCAGTTGCCAAGTATGCCCATGGATGGCAAAAAAGTAATCGGGTACCGGGAAGCAATGGCATTGCCACAGCAACCTAAAACGATGATAGTTGTAGGAAGTGGCGCTATTGGCGTTGAATTCGCATATTTCTACAATAGTATGGGTACTAAAGTTACTATTGTTGAATTTTTACCACGGGTAGTTCCTGTTGAAGATGAAGAGATTTCAAAAGAACTGGAAAAACAATATAAGAAACAAGGTATAACTATCCACACCAGCAGCGAAGTAACAGGTGTAGATACCAGTGACGCCGGTGTAAAAGCTAAAGTAAAAACCCCTTCAGGTGAAATTATCCTCGAAGCGGATATTTTACTGAGTGCAGCCGGTATAGTGGCTAATATTGAGAATATTGGTCTGGAGCAAAACGGTATTAAAACAGAAAAAGGAAAAATAGTTGTAGACAAATTTCAGCAAACCAATGTAGCAGGTTTTTATGCCATTGGCGACTGCACTCCCGGACAGGCGCTTGCACATGTAGCCACCAAAGAAGGAATCATTGCGGCTGAACATATCGGCTATAATGAAAAGAAGTTTGCACACCTGCCGGATACGATTGACTACAACAATATTCCGGGATGTACTTATTGTACACCGGAAGTAGCTTCAATTGGCTATACCGAAAAAGCAGCAAAAGAAGCCGGATACGAACTTAAGATTGGTAAGTTTCCTTTCATGGCATCCGGAAAAGCAAGCGCTGCCGGAGCTACTGAAGGATTTATTAAAGTTATTTATGACGCAAAATATGGCGAACTGCTTGGCGCACACATGATAGGGTATAATGTAACTGAGCTGGTAGCAGAAGTATCTGTAGCACGCAAACTTGAAACTACTTATCATGAAGTATTAAATGCATCTCACCCGCATCCTACCATGAGCGAGGGTGTAAAAGAAGCCACAGCAGCGGCTTATGGCGAAGCCATAGATATATAATCAGAAAATAGCTGAATAAATATTTTACAGGTTTGTTGTTTTACAACAGACCTTTTCTTTTTTTATAGCAAACAGTTTGGCACAATAATCTTCATATACGATACCGTTTTGCGAAAAGTGAATTTGGAATTTGAAACAACAGGTGTGAAACTTTCATCAATAAAAATGTATCATTCCAACTTAGAAACTTATTGTTAGCTTTTCGCCTCTGACTCATCACTAATTCAACTGAAGTGCAGGCAAACGATGCAACTGTCCGTCCACAACGATGAGTTCTTCAATTTGGAATTCCCAATATTTGAATAAAGGCGATCCAGCAAGATATTTTTTTACCTCACGTTTGTTTTTCGCAGAAAATGTAATCCATATTGTTTGAGACTCCATAGTAACTGCATACTGATCTATGACAGTTTTACCAATTAAAGAATTAATATATTCACGATGACTGGGTATCAACTGCATAAACTCATCATCCATCCTGAACTTAATAGTAACCTGAAATTTTTTCATCTCTGTTTACCTCTTCTTTTTGACTGTGCTCCCCGGCGATGGTTCAGGCAATGTTAGTACAAAAAATGTTAAAACATCTCTATTTATATTTTCCAGGGAACAATAGTATTTACCATATCATCTCTATATGGAGTAGTGATCCTGATATAATTATCGGTATAGCCTTCCATCATGTTGTTTTTACTAACAGATTCAAATAATACAGGTCGGGTGGTACCGGAATGCAGCGAAGTGAAATACTGCATTTTCATATACGACAGGTTGCGAAGTGATTTATTTCTTGAATGTCTCACCTGCATCGGCACAACAGGTTTAATATTCAGTGCTGCGGTGTCATCTCTTTCCGAATAAGTAAATACATGCAAATACGAAACATCCATTGCATGAAGAAAGTCGAAAGTATCTTTAAAATCCGCATCTGATTCACCAGGGAAGCCAACAATCACATCCACTCCAATACAGCAGTGCGGCATCACACTTTTAATTTTTTCTACCCGCTCCATATATAATTCCCGCCTGTACCTTCTACGCATCTGCCCGAGTATGCGGTTATTACCGCTTTGCAGTGGTATATGAAAATGAGGCATAAACTTTTTACTCCCGGCTACAAAATCAATGATATCATTAGTAAGCAGATTGGGTTCAATAGATGAAATTCTGAACCTTTCAATTCCCGCCACCTCATCCAATTGTTGTACGAGATCAAAAAAATGTTCTTTCCTTTTACCGGTTTTTTCATCAGTCATACCATTCAGTCCGAAATCCCCAAGATTTACACCGGTAAGCACTATTTCCTTCACTCCATTTGTCCCCAGTTCATTTGCATTTCGAACAACATTTGCAATACTATCACTCCTGCTTTTACCCCTTGCCATAGGAATAGTACAGAAAGAACAGCTATAGTCGCAACCATCCTGTACTTTAAGAAAGGTTCTTGTTCTGTCATTGACAGAATAAGAACTGTTAAATTCTTCTACATCTTCAATATCGCAACTGGATATTTTAGTTGAATCCCCTTTAGCAAGTTCCTTAAGATGATCTGCAATATTAAATTTTTCAGCAGCGCCCAAAACAAGGTCTACCCCATCTATTTCAGCAATTTCTTTAGGTTTCAACTGGGCATAGCAACCCGTCACCACTACGAGGCTTTCTGGTGATCTGCGCTGAATACGCCGTACCAGTTGACGGCATTCTTTGTCCGCATTGTCTGTTACCGAACAAGTGTTGATGACATACACATCAGCAGCTTCTTCAAAGGACTTTTTTGCAAAACCTTCTTTTTCCAGCATACGAGATAGCGTAGAGGTCTCGGCATAATTAAGCTTACAGCCCAGTGTGTGAAAAGCTACGGTTTTTGAAAACGACATAAGGGCGCAAAGATACTGTAAATGCAGGAATTGCTTTGGGCTCTGAGCGGTCGCCCTGGGGACAGCTGTTTCTGAAAACTGATAGTTGATACCTGATTGCTGATTGCCCATACCAATTTTTTATATCAACAAACATCTTTTATCTTCGCACAACTTTATACGATGAATATCCTCATTCGCAAAGCCGTCATAATTGAGCCGGGTTCTTCGCTTAACGGAATAACAAAAGACATTTTAATAATTAATGGTTTGATTGCCCGAATTGCTGATAATATTGGCGATCATGCCGATCAGGTTATTGAACAGCAACAACTATGCATTTCACCGGGCTGGGTGGATGTATTTGCACATTTTTGCGATCCGGGCTATGAGTTTAAGGAAACACTCCAAACCGGCGCAGAGGCCGCTGCTGCCGGCGGATATACCCATGTGCTTATCTTGCCCAATACCAATCCTGTAATACACAACAAATCTCAAATTGAATATATAAAAGAAAAAAGCAGGTCGTTTGCTGTAAATATACACCCTATTGGAGCGGTTTCTAAAAATGCAGAGGGTAAAGAGCTTGCTGAGATGTACGATATGTTTTCCAGCGGAGCTGTCGCTTTTGGCGATGGACTCAAACCGGTGCAATCTTCCGGCCTGCTATTGAAAGCACTGCAATATGTAAAAGCTTTTAACGGGGTTATTATACAATTGCCAGATGATAAAAACATTGGTACACACGGGCTCATGAATGAAGGTATAGTTTCTACCCGGCTCGGGCTTCCCGGCAAACCGGCAATAGCCGAGGAAATGATGGTAGCCCGTGATATAGAACTGGCAGACTACACTGATTCACAACTGCATTTCACTGGTATATCATCTCAAAAGTCGCTGCAGCATATACGATCTGCAAAACAGAAAGGATTGCAGGTATCCTGTTCTGTAACTCCCTACCACCTTTATTTTACCGATGAAAACCTTGTTGGTTACGATACAAATCTAAAAGTAAACCCGCCTTTGCGCCATGCAAGTGAGCGCGAAGCCCTCCTGCATGCGGTGCAGGAAGGTTTGGTAGATACAATATCTTCCCATCACCAGCCACAGGAGTGGGACAGCAAAACCTGCGAATTTGAGTATGCAGGTTATGGCATGATTGGACTTGAAACAGCTTATGGTATTGCCGGCACTTTAGGAATAACAGCCGGGCGCTGGGTTGAAATGTGCGCTGTCAATGCAAGGAAAATATTCAATCTGCCACAAACAACTATTGCAGAAGGTGTGAGTGCAGATATTACTTTATTTAATCCTGGACACAATTATATTTTTGAAGAAAAATATATCCGGTCAAAATCCAAAAACTCACCTTTTATTGGTAAAGAGTTAAAAGGTAAAGCAATTGGGATAATTAACGGAGAGAAGGTATTTTTGAACTCCTAACATCAAAAAATTATTATGGAAACAAAAAAGTCTAATACCGGTCTCACTTATGGACTTATTTCCGGACTGGCTTCCATCCTGTTCAGCCTCTTGCTTTATCTTGGCGGGGTAAAATGGTTCATAAGTCCTATTGCATATTCAGGGATATTAATTCCTATTATCTTAGCAGTGCTTGCCGGATTAAAACAGAAAAAGACCGAAGGCGGATACCTTGAATTTGGGTCAGCCCTCAAAACTATATTTACCTGTTTTGTTATCGGAACTATTATTAGCACCCTATTCAGTTTTGTTCTTTTTAATTTTATTGACGTTCCTTTCCGTCAGGCCTTAACGCAGGAAACTACCGTGAAAATGCAGGGTATTATGCAAAAATTTGGAGCGCCGCAGGATGCCATAGACAAAGCCACTGAAGAATCACTGAAAGGGAACAATTATACATTTGGAAAAATGATGCTCGGTACTGCTTTCTATTGTATTTTCTGGTTTATTGTAAGCCTTATCATAGCAGCCATCATTAAAAAGAAAAAACCTGAATTTCCTGCTCCGCAGGTATAGTTGGCGTAATAATTAATTGCAGTATGGATATCAGTATCGTAATCCCGCTTTTTAATGAAGAAGAATCACTACCGGAGCTATGTGCCTGGATAAAAAAAGTGGTAACAGAAAATGATTTTTCATACGAAATTATTTTGGTGGATGATGGCAGCACTGATCAATCCTGGTCTGTAGTACAACAAATCCGCAATCAAAATCCTTTTGTAAAAGGTATTAAATTTCAACGCAATTATGGGAAAAGTGCCGCTCTAAACGAAGCATTCAAAGCTGCTTCCGGCAATGTAGTTATTACGATGGACGCAGACCTGCAGGACAGTCCCGATGAAATACCCGGATTATATAAAATGATCGTAACAGACGGTTATGACCTGGTAAGCGGCTGGAAGAAAAAACGTTATGATAATACTTTTACCAAAAATATTCCTTCAAAACTATTTAATGCATCAACACAACTTGTGTCAGGTATTAAACTGCACGACTTCAACTGTGGACTAAAAGCTTATAGAAAAAAATTAATAAAAAGCATCGAGGTATATGGGGAGATGCATCGCTACATCCCTGTTATTGCAAAATGGGCAGGATTTAAAAAAATAGGAGAAAAAGTGGTGGAACACCGTGCCCGAAAATATGGAAAGACAAAATTTGGGGTAGAACGTTTTATTAATGGATTTTTAGATCTGGCGTCCATCACTTTTGTTGGACGATATGGGAAACGTCCGATGCATTTTTTTGGACTTTTCGGCACTGTTTTTTTTCTTATAGGATTGATCATGAGTATTTACCTGATCGTAACGCGTCTCATATATCCTGAGACCGGTCTTAGCAACCGTCCACCTTTTTATATTGCGCTCACTGCTATGATTATAGGTACACAATTGTTTTTAGCAGGTTTTCTGGGAGAACTAATTTCAAGGAACTCTGCAAACAGGAACACTTATCTTATTGAAGAAACCGCAGGCATTGAATAAACAGTTTCTACAGCTATGGCATCAATAGTTATACTGGGCCCTGCCCATCCATTGCGAGGTGGCTTAGCTACTTTTGATCAAAGGCTTTGCAAACAATTTTTGAGTGAAGGACATAGCTGTACTATATATTCATTCTCTCTGCAATATCCTTCTTTTCTTTTCCCGGGTACTACTCAATATTCCTCTGACCCTGCACCTGAAGATATAACTATCCGCAGTGTAATAAATTCTGTTAACCCGCTTAACTGGATAAAAACCGGTAACAGGCTGAGAAAAGAAAACCCGGATCTCATTATTGTACGCTATTGGCTTCCATTCATGGGTCCGGCATTGGGTACTATTTTGCGAAGAGTAAAAAAAAATAAACATACACAAATCGTTGCCATTACCGACAATGTCATCCCCCACGAAAAAAGGCCCGGCGACAAACTGTTTACCACTTATTTTCTGAAAAGTTGCGATGCTTTTGTAACCATGAGCGAAAAGGTAATGAATGATCTCCGGAAATTTGAACAAACAAAACCTGCCGTTCAGGTACTGCATCCTTTATATGACAACTTCGGCACACCGGTAAGTATTGAAGAAGCACGAAAAAAACTAAACCTTTCAACGGATGAAAAAATAATAGTATTCTTTGGTTTTATAAGGAAATATAAAGGACTGGATCTGCTCCTCGAAGCACTTCCAAAAGTAAATACTCCAGTAAGACTTTTAATAGCCGGTGAATTTTATGAAGATGAGAAACCCTATCTTGACCTGATACAACAGCATGGGATAAGCGAAAATATTTTACTCCATACTCATTTCATTCCGGATGGAGAAGTGCGGAATTATATATGCGCTGCAGATGTGGTCATTCAGCCCTACCGTAATGCCACTCAAAGCGGCGTGACACCTCTGTGTTATTATTTCGAAAAGCCAATGATTGTAACCAATGTGGGCAGTTTACCTGTATTGGTTCCCGATATGAAAGCAGGATTAGTGTGTGCGCCAGTTCCCGCTTCAATTGCAATGGCAATTGACAAATATTTTTCTATCGGCAAAGATCATTTCATTCCCTATCTGCAGGAAGAAAAAAAGAAATATTCCTGGGAAAAGTTGACAAAAACTTTATTACATCTTGCCGGGCTTCTGTTCAAGGATTATTGAGATAAAAAGGTTACCGTTCATTTTTCTTACACTCTCTTTAATGCTGATTTTGATGGATCAGGAAAGTTACGCTCAACATACAACATTGGTTCCTTTGCACTAAAAGCACCAACACCTTAGTGTAGAATTTGCACGACACAACAAATGCATATCGTACTATCTATAAAGACAATAAAAAAAAGTTAACTTCACTTTGGAATGAATTTACCCCGATCTCTAATAATCCCTGCCCTGAAGAATAGTATGAAACAGTAATTCTAAAACAATTATTTGTTTCTAAGTTCCTTTAATTACCCTGACCACAAAACGGCCTTGTGCCGAAAAGATGAATCGCTTGCGACTACTGAATATATTCAGTGGTTAAAAGTATTAGAGGGTGCATATCCATGCACCTTTTTTACTGTGTTACCTGCTCCCCGGGGACATATACCCCTTTTCCAAAAATTCCATAAATGTAAGCAGGGCACCCCAATGATAAAATGCATCCGCACTATTGACATCACCCCCCATCCCGGTGACGGAATTATAGTTTTCATATACTCCTCCATCGGCTTTCCAGTTTTTCATCAGCAACGCTTTTGATTTGGCAATAAGATCAGCCCTTGCTTCAGGCAACTTATAATTTTGCATCCCCATATATACCAGAAAATTCATTGGACCCCATATTCTGCCGCGCCAATAGTCATTATCGCCAAATGCGGGGTCATTGCGTGCTATTGATGGGAGAACATATTCGCCATAAAATTCGCCTGGATTAAAATAGTGCTCGCTGATCATACGCTCTGCCTGTTGCTGTGTACAGGCTTTTGCCAGCATTGGGTAAAAGTTGGTGGGCGATAACCGGTAACTTTTTATATCCGTATCTATACGCCTGTTTAGAAAAATACCAGTTGATTCATCCCACAGTGTCTGCAGCCTGCCAGTATATTGTGCGGCTCTTTTATCAAATTCACCCACATCATTTTTTCTGCCGAGTATCCCGGCAATTTCCGACAGGGAATGACAATCCATAATATACATACTCATCAGACCAACATCTGCCAGATCCATTGTATTTTTTGCTTTATTAAATGGCACGCTGTCATACATCGGCGAATTGTCAAGCCCGGATTCAAAAGCTGCTGCCTGCAGGTTGTGATGCTCAATTGTTTTAAGCGTATCTTCCACCGGGTTTGAACCCCAGCAAAGATAGCCCTCCCTATCGCGATGCCGGGGCCACCATCTGTTCCAACTGAGCAGTTCATTGTACACTTCTTCCAGCAACCAGCGTTCTTTATATTTTTTGTAGATATTCAAAATAATGGTACTGCCTATTGGGGGTTGCGACCTGTCCCATGAGGTATTACCATAAGGCGATTGATAGTTTGGAATAAAACCTTCCGGAGTTATCGCTTTAGTAATTTCAATGACATTTGCATAAGCGAGATCTTTGTTAAAAAGTGATAGCATATACCCGGCGAAATAGGTATCCCAGTCGAACAATACAAATCCACCCCATCCATTACTCCATGATCTGCTAACGGGAGTAATTACTCGATTATTTGGTGTGTCAAAAACGGAGTTCCAGGCAAGTATGGTTTGCATAGCCTTAAATGATTCGGAAAGTTCACCATAGCTGTCAATACGCCGTTGTGCCTTCTGGCGATGTTTTTCGATCACGGATTCAATTTGAGTAAGCGTTCTTTGTTTACCCGTACAAATTCCCAATACTTCAATGCTCTTGAAAGTAAGATGCGGAGCAGTAGTTACAGAATAAGCATCCTGTACAGGATTGGCAGTGGCATATACGGTAATATTTTTTTGATCAAATTTACCAACCAGTGTATTCCCCTGTCGTCCTGTCAATCCTTTTCTGTTCCACAAAAGCCCCGCTTCAATTACCACATAATTTTCCTTGCTGTTAACTGGTGAAATAAGGATATACTGGTCATCATTTTCCGCTGCGGTTTGTATGTTTATGGTTTCACCCTTATAGGTTACCGTTATACTTGTATAGCTTCCATCATCAGACCGGAGTCCGGGAATTATTTTTTCAGGACGTTTAAGAATATCTGCCGCTTTAAAAAAATTTTTCACATACTCAGGGTTGCCAGGGCGGGTAAGACAAATATTGATAGCAAAGCCCTCTGGCAGCAAAACATGTGAAAGAAAACTATTACTGTACCAGGTATTCCACCCTGAAGCCAGCTTATGCTGAAGCGCATTATACTCCGGGGTAACAATATGACGGTTCACCGGTTGGGCATAACCGGTTGCCATGATACCAAAACTCAAAGCCAGAGTCAATCGAAATTTCCTATTGATCATACGGTTTAAGTTTGAATAGACCATCTTAATAAAATGATCGTCCAGATAAATATACTGTAGAATTTTATCTGATTCGTTGCTTTTTAAATTGCTTTGCTAAATAAATGCAAACCCGGAGATTCGGGTTTCCGCCTAAGGTGGAGATCAAATGCACTGCAGATATTTCTTATAAAATAATGTCCCTGTGAAGTTAGCTTTAATTCCCTATCATTAAACTCTATCAGTCCATCTGCTAAAGGCTGATCCAGATGGGGAAAACAAAATTCATGCAACAAAGCAATATCTGCACTCCGGAAAGTAGTATATCCATTACAGGAAATATTATTGATATACTTACGGAATGCAATATCCTCATCATTCAAAAAATAACCCCGTTGAACCGCCAGGCTACCATTATTGATGTTATCATAATAGTCATGAAGATTTTTATTATTCTGAGCAAAAGCAATACCGGTATCACTGATAGAGGACACTCCAAGCCCCAGGAGGATACCTGAGTCCTGTACCGTGTATCCCATAAAATTTCTGTGAATTCGCCCTTGCTTCCGTGCAATATAAAGCTCATCATCCACCAGCGCAAAATGATCCATACCAATATCGTGATATCCTGCAGACAAAAGTAGTTGCCGGCCGTGCAGGTATAATTTCATTTTTATATCCGGTGCAGGCAAATCTGATTCGCTAAATAATCGTTGTGCCCTGCTCGTCCAGGGTACATGTGCATAACTGTAAAATGCAATACGGTCGGGCTTTAGCGCTATTACCTCACGAATTGTTGAATCAATGCTATTCAGATTCTGCAGCGGTAATCCATATATCAGGTCGAAGTTTACCGAAGTAAATCCAGCCGTTCTTGCATCATCGGTTGCACGTCTTACCTGCTGTGCAGGTTGTATCCTGTTAATTACCCGCTGTACTTCGGGATCAAGATCCTGTACACCATAACTGATTCGTTTGAAGCCTGCCTTATATAATGTATCTAAATGTTCCCGCGTAGTATTATTTGGATGTCCTTCTATACTGAATACATGCCTGGGATGAACAACACTATCACGTAAAAAAATATTAAGCAGGCTGGTAAGATTTTTAGGAGAAAAAAAAGTAGGTGTACCTCCACCAAGATGTATTTCTCTTATTACAGGATGCTCTTTCATTAAAGCCCTGTAAAGACGCCATTCTTTTTGAACAGCTTCTATATACAACTTCTCTACACTATGATTAGTAGTAATTTTTTTATTGCAACCGCAGTAGGTACACAAAGATTCACAAAAAGGAAGATGGATATACAAACTGATACCAGTACGGCTGTTTTGTATGGCAAATTGCTCACTAAAAACCCGCTCCCAGGCTTGCTTATCAATTTTATCGTTCCAGAACGGCACTGTGGGATAACTTGTATAGCGCGGAACGGGTTGGTTATATCTTGCTATCAATTCAGATTCTATACTATCTGCCATAAAACAAAATTATTGCATTGGTAAAATTGCAAAGCTGATATTGATAGAAAACAAATATGATTTTTATCAGCAGACCCAAAAAATACGAACCGGTAAAAACGGAAAATGGATGACCACACTGAATAATGAACCGCGGGAGGATCCTACACTTTAACCATAAAAGGGAAAAACACTTTAGCAGTAAATGACGTATATGTAGGTGAAGTGTGGATATGCTCCGGGCAATCCAATATGGAGATGCCGATTGCCGGCTGGGGAACTATTCCAAAATTTAAAAGTGCCGGTGGGGCTGATTAACAGTTCCTGGGGTGGTACAATGGTGGAAACCTGGATCAGCAGGCAGGCTTTTGAAAATAGTGATGAATTTAAATCCATGATTGCCGATATGCCTCAACTGAGTCTTGATTCAATAGAAAAAGCAAAAGATGCAGCATTACTAAAGAAGATAGAAGGGAAGCAAGGCTCCATCAATAGCATTGATGCCCGAACCTGGATGAACAGTAATACCGACGACAGCCATTGGGCTCAAATGAAAATACCCGAATACTGGGATACCAAAGAATATCCGGGTTTGGACGGAATAGTCTGATTTCGTAAAAACGATAATTTATCCGAATCCGATGCAGGTAAACCTGCCACACTATCTGTATCCATGATTAACGATAATGATATTATTTATATAAATGGAATAAAGGTGGGAAGTACCACCGGACATAATATTCCCAGAAACTATACCATTCCTGCCGGGATACTGAAAGCAGGTGAAAACATTATTGCTATACAGGTAGAAGATATAGGAGCCAGTGGTGGTATATATAGGGATGACAAAGACGTTTATACCACTGTTAAAAATCAGAAAATAAATCTTGCCGGTGAATGGAAATATAAAATAGAAAAGATAACTAAGTCCACAGCTTCGGTTGGGCCTAATAGTTATCCCACGCTTTTATTCAATACAATGATCAACCCTATTATTCCCTATGGTATGCGTGGCGTTATTTGGTACCAGGGTGAAAGCAATGCCGGAAGGGCTTATCAGTATGCCAAAGCGTTCCCTCTAATGATTAACGACTGGCACAATCGCTGGCATGAAGATAATTTTCCTTTTTACTTTGTACAGTTGGCCAGCTTTAATGCAGGAAATGGCAACAGCATAAAAGGAAGTACATGGGCAGAGCTTCGTGAAGCACAAACCCGCACCCTTTCATTACCCAATACCGGCATGGCTATTACAACTGATATTGAAAACCCTACCGATATTCACCCAAAAGACAATCAGAATGTGGGTAAAAGGCTTTGAGATAGCAAGTGCTGACAAAGTATTTCATTATGCAAAAGCTGAAATAAATGGCAATACAGTGGTAGTATATGCAGATGATGTACCTTCGCCTGTAGCTGTGCGTTATGGATGGTGTGATGATGCCGGAGATGACAACTTATTCAATAAAGAAGGCTTCCCTGCCGGACCGTTCAGAACCGATAACTGGCCTGGTATTAAAGAAAACTCTAAGTATATGATAAGAAGGTAAACCTGTTTTATTCATTTTGCCGGATACGTTTGAAGGTGAAATGTAAGACAATAGACTTGAAAAGTTTAAAGGTTATCGTTTTCAGTTTATCGTATCACCTCTTACGTTTGACATCTATCACCTAATTACAGCTTAAAGAATGATTGAACGGTTTTTAAAATTTATTGTATGAAAACAGGATATGAAAGTATGGGGTCTGCTGCTATACACGCCACTGCCGGTGATATTAGCGAGCATGCCCACCTGATGCCCATCTTTGCTACTTCCACCTTCACTTTTGATAGTGCCGATCAGGGGATGAAAAGATTTGCAGGCCAAGAACCCGGGTATACCTATTCCCGGTTTGGTAACCCCACTACCAATGCTGCAGCAGATGTAGTAGCCACACTCGAAGCATTTGGGATCAAAACAGAAGAGGGTTCCCCGTTATCATTAAAAGCAATTCTAACTTCAAGCGGGCAGTCTGCAATGGCTGCCATGTTCATGTCCAATATTTCTGCAGGAGATACGGTACTCTCACATTATTCTTTATATGGAGGTACACATGAATTTCTTTTTGGATTCTTAAAACGCTTTGGTATCAATACCCTTATTGACAACTTCAGCGATCTCAATGCCGTAGAGGATATTCTTAAAAAAAATCCGTCGGTTAAAATGATCCATATCGAAACACCGGCCAATCCCACGATGCAATGTATTGACCTCGCTGCAGTTTGCAGTATAGCAAAGAGATATGGAGTAAAAGTAACTGTTGATAATACTTTTGCCACTCCCTATCTGCAACAGCCGTTTAAGTATGGTGTGGATTTTGTTTTTCATTCTACTACTAAATTTCTAAATGGTCATGGCACTTCTATAGGCGGGGTATTGGCAGGCAGAGATATAAACTTTATGAACAAACAGTGTTACCAAACTGTAAAATTGCTTGGCGCCAACAGCAATCCATTTGATGCATTCCTGCTGATACAAGGTATAAAGACTCTGGAACTCCGAATGAAACAACACTGCAACAATGCACTGGAAGTAGCTACATTTCTCGAAAATCATAAAGCCATAGCCAAAGTAAATTATAACGGACTTCCCTCCCACCCCGATTACAAAACATCTGCAAAACAGATGCGGCATCCGGGTGCTGTACTCAGTTTTGAATTAAAAGAAGGGTTTGAAGGAGGTAAAAAATTTATTGACCGTTTAAATATGTGTGTAAGGGCAGTATCGCTGGGCACTGTGGATACGCTAATATCACATCCGGCATCTATGTCTCATTCCGGTATGTTGCGCGACGACAGGATTGCAGCCGGCATTACTGACGGATTGATCAGGATGAGCGTCGGATTGGAAAATATTTCTGATATCCTAAAAGATTTAGATCAGGCATTATCCTGGTAAAAGCTCAGCAAAACAACTATAACAATAAATAAATAACCGTTGCAGAACGAAAAATTTATTTTTGTCGTTTGAATATTGATAATATTCATAAATCTGTGCTTAAGTGTATTACAATTTTTGGTATCATTATTCTCCTTCTATCGTTCAAAGCGGGTGGACAAACGATCTACCTTGATACTATTCCGGCACAACCGTCTGTACCTCAGAGAGATATTACAGACTACCTGCGCAAATGGTTTAGCTTCAAGCCTTCAGAAAAAACCGGGAGCATGCAGCCTGGCGATCATCTCACGGTGTCTGTTTTACCAGCAGCAGGTTATACATTACAAACCCGGCTTGCTGCCATACTAAGCGGTAATATCGTCTTCTACACATCGGCAAATCCCAACGCAAAACTCTCTGTTGTTAATGCTAATATCACTTACACCCAAAATGCACAATTCACCATTCCTATACAATCCAATGTATGGCTTCCGGGCAACAAATGGAACCTTACCGGTGACTGGCGTTATATGAAATATCCGCAAAGCACTTTCGGACTTGGTAGTGATGCCAGTTTGCTAAATGAAGAACCGATGGATTATCAATATATCCGCATATATCAGAATATCCTCAAAAAAATTACATCTAACTTTTCAGCAGGCATTGGTTATAATCTTGACTATCACTGGAAAATTTCTTCTTCAGCAACGAATCACGACATGGATTCTGATTACATACTTTATGGTGCAGGAGCGAAAACAGTATCATCAGGAATCACTTTGAATTTAACCTTTGACACCCGCAAAAATATTATCAACCCGCTGGATGGTCTTTTAATTGCAGCTATGCTTCGTAACAATTCTACCCGAATGGGCAGCAGTAGCAACTGGCAGTCGCTGATGATAGATATAAGAAAATATTTTATGCTACAGGGCAACCGAAAACAAGTGCTGGCATTATGGAGTTACAACTGGCTGGTACTTGGTGGTAAACCTCCCTACCTTGATTTGCCATCAACCGGATGGGATGGGTACAATAACTCAGGAAGAGGATTTATACAAGGACGATACCGGGGAGAAAAAATGGTCTATCTTGAGTCCGAATACCGGTTTGATATCACAAATAATGGACTGCTGGGTGCTACAATCTTTGCCAATGCTGAAAGTTTTTCGGGACTCAATTCTCAAAAACTGCAATCTGTTCAACCCGGGGCAGGATTAGGACTCCGCATTAAACTTAATAAAAAATCTGACACTAATATTGCCATAGATTATGGCTTCGGCACTCAGGGGTCAAAAGGGTTATTTGTAAATATAGGTGAAGTGTTTTAATAGGGTTGCCAGGCAAAGAGAGGAGAATGGGGGTTTATAGTTTTATGTTTATGGTTCTAAGTATCATGTTCTTCGTAATTCCTCCAAAGTTCTTCCGTAGTTTTCGGGAAACAGTTTCATATACACATGCATAGCACATTCTTTCAAATCAGGGTACATTTTATTTTTGAAGGGAAGCTGAAATAAACCTTTAACTGTGGCCATAATATATACGATTTTGGTATGTTCCGCAAACATTTAATTAAATGTTTTCTGCAATTATTTATAAATTTTTGAAAATTTTTTATTCAAACTTGAAAAATGTTTGCAATTCGGAGGTAATTCTATAATTTTGATGAATATTTTTAACCTAAAGAAATAAAAAATCGCATTATGTGTGGAATAGTTGGAGTGTTTGACTGTAAAACAGACACAGAAACATTAAGACCGAAACTGTTAAGAATGTCTAAAAGAATCCGGCACAGAGGTCCGGACTGGTCGGGTATATACAGCGATGAGAACATTGTATTAGCTCATGAAAGGCTGGCTATTGTAGACCCCCAATCAGGTGGACAACCTTTATATACAAAAGACAGGAAATTGGTATTGGCTGTTAACGGTGAAATTTATAATCATCAGGAGATCAGAAAAACCTTACCGGATTATGAATTTCTTACTCAGTCAGATTGCGAAGTAATACTTGCCTTATATCGCAAAAAGGGAATTAATTTCCTGGAAGACTTAAATGGCATTTTTGCTTTTGCGCTTTATGATAAGGAAAACAACAGCTATTTCATAGCAAGAGATCATATCGGTATTATCCCGTTTTATATGGGCTGGGATGAATGGGGCAATTTTTACGTAGCATCAGAACTCAAAGCCCTTGAAGGAACCTGCAATAATATCAAAGAATTCTTACCTGGTCATTACCTCTATAGCAAAGATGGTGGTTATGAACTGAAAAAATGGTATAAAAGAGAATGGCAAAGCTACGACAATGTAAAAGACAATAAATCTGATATAGCCACACTTAGAAAAGGACTTGAAGATGCCGTACACCGTCAGTTGATGTCAGATGTACCTTATGGAGTATTACTATCAGGCGGACTGGATTCCTCCATCATTGCAGCAGTTACTAAAAAATTTGCTTCAAAACGAATTGAATCCGGTGACACACAGGCAGCATGGTATCCGCAATTGCATTCCTTTGCTGTAGGTTTAAAAGGATCACCGGATCTTGCAGCAGCCAGGAAAGCCGCAGATCATATCGGAACTGTACATCACGAAATACATTTTACCATACAGGAAGGATTAGACGCTATACGCGATGTGATATATCATCTCGAAACTTATGATGTTACTACAATACGCGCATCTACCCCTATGTATTTGATGGCAAGGATCATTAAATCAATGGGGATAAAGATGGTATTATCGGGCGAAGGATCCGATGAACTATTTGGGGGATACCTGTATTTCCATAAAGCACCTGATGCTAAAAGTTTTCATGAAGAAACTGTACGTAAACTCGGGAAATTGCATTTATACGATTGTTTGCGTGCCAATAAATCTCTGGCTGCATGGGGTATTGAAGGCCGGGTTCCTTTTCTTGATAAAGAATTTATGGATATCGCCATGCGCCTGAATCCGGAAGATAAAATGGCAAAGAATGGCAGGATTGAAAAATGGATTTTGCGTAAAGCCTTTGAAGACTATCTGCCTGAAAGTATTGCATGGCGCCAGAAAGAACAGTTCTCAGACGGGGTAGGTTATAGCTGGATTGACACTCTCAAAGCCGTAGCTGCAGAAAAAGTAAGCGATGAGCAGTTGGCCAATGCCAAATACCGCTTTGCAATAAATCCGCCTATGTCGAAAGAAGAGTATCATTATCGTTCTATATTCAGCGAACATTTTCCTTCGGATGCGGCAGCAGCCTGTGTACCTTCTGTACCTTCTGTGGCCTGCAGTACACCTGAGGCGCTTGCCTGGGATAAATCATTCCAAAATCTCAATGACCCTTCAGGTCGTGCCGTAGCCAACGTGCACAACATGGCTTATGAAGAGCCGGAATTAGTGAAATAGTACTTCTTTTTTGATAAGGATATACAGCCCGGCAAATATGCCGGGCTTTTTAATATTTTGATTAATAGCATCTCTTACCGGTAAATACCTGATATAAAATATAAACTATAGAATTCACCAGCCCGATGTACTTTTGCATACCCAATAAAAATAATCACATAGATTGTCGCCGCTATATGAAAAGCCATTCTCAACACCATACAGAAAGATATTAGAAATAATGAAACAGGTAGTTATTATAGGCGGAGGTATAATAGGGCTCAGTTCCGCATATTATTTGCAGCAGGCTGGTTACCGGGTAACCGTATTAGATAAAGAAGATTTTTTGAACAATTGCTCCTATGGCAATGCCGGATATGTATGCCCAAGTCATTTTATACCCCTCGCCACACCAGGGATCGTATGGAAAGGATTGAAGTGGATGTTCAACTCCCAAAGTCCTTTTTATGTGCAGCCTTCTTTCAACAGTGTACTTATTGACTGGGGAATAAAATTTGTGAAAAGCGCTACCCAAAAGCATGTTTCAACTTCGGCTATACCTTTACGTGATGTTGCCCTGTTGAGCCAGAAAGAATATGAAAACTGGACAACAGTCCCCGGCTTTGATTTTGCTTATGAACACAAAGGATTATTAGAGATATTTCAGACGGAGCCCGTAGCAGAACACGCTCATCATCTTGTAGATAAAGCCCATGAACTGGGGCTTGATACTGTATTGTTGAATGCAGAAGAACTGCAGCAACTTGAACCTCACACTAATATAAAAGCGCTCGGTGCAATTTTATTCAAATGTGACGGGCACCTGTACCCGCAGAAACTAATGCACGGCTTATTACATATTCTCAGAGAAAAAGGAGTGCAGTTGCTGGGCAATGAAGAAGTGGTGCGATTTGAAAAGTCAGGTACTAAAATTCAAAAAGTAATTACTGCCAAAAATGCTTATGAAGCAGAAGATATAGTAATTGCTACCGGTGCATGGAGCAGAGAGATAGCTGCTATGACTAATACAAAAATACCATTGATGCCCGGCCGGGGTTATTCTGTTACCTTAGAGGATTCGCCCTACCACGTAAATTATCCTGCTGTACTTGCTGAAGGGAGAGTGGCTATTACCCCAATGGACGGCAATAAAATACGTTTTGGAGGAACAATGGAAGTTGTACCTACCTCTACCCCGCCCCGTTATAATCGCGTTGAAGGCATACTCAATGCCGTAAAGAGATATTACACAGAATTTGATATAAAGCTACCGCCCAAAGAACAGCTATGGTATGGCTACCGCCCATGTTCTGCGGATGGTTTACCTTATATAGGAAAAATCAAAAGTTATCAGAATGTCACCGTAGCCACAGGACATTCCATGCTTGGGCTTAGCCTGGGTGCAGGTACCGGCAAACTGGTGAAGGAAATCATAAATGGAGAAAAACCAAGTATGGATATAGCACCATTTGCTGTGGAGAGATTTGGATGATGGGAGTATTTGCAATCGGCAATGAGTTATGAGCTATCAGTCGGAAACTAACCATTCCCAACCTACAGCTCATTGCCCACCTCCTCAAATTTCCACTGAAAAAATATCTTTTAATGCTCTCTTAGCAGCATGATACCCGCACATACCATGTACTCCGCCACCGGGAGGAGTTGAAGCGGAGCAGAGATACAAACCTTTCTGAGAAGTCCTGTATGGAGATAATCGTAAAGCAGGTCTGGTAAATAATTGTCCAATATCAATAACGCCGCTACTGATATCTCCTCCAATATAATTTGCATTATATTCTTCCATAGCTTCCGTGTCCATAACATGTCTTGCAAGAATGCGTTCCCTGAATCCCGGTGCAAAACGTTCAACCTGCTGTTCGATGATGCTAGTCATATCTTTCTTCGATCCGTTGGGTACATGACAATATCCCCAAAGCGTATGTTTACCACCCGGAGCACGGGTTTTATCAAAAAGACTTTGCTGTGCCAGCAATACAAATGGCTTTGAAGAATGAATTCCGTTATTCATAGCCTTTTCGCTTTCCTCAATTTCTTCAAGGGTACCCCCTATATGAACTGTTCCTGCACTTCTGCATTCTGATACTTTAAAAGGTACAATATCATCTAATGCCCAATCCATTTTAAATACTCCCATCCCATAACGATAACGGTTCAGTTGCCAACGGTATAAAGATGAAAACTTATGTCCTGCAATTTGTAATAACTGGCGGGGTGTAACATCAAATAACACTGCTTTTGCCGAAGGCAATTGAGAAAGTGAAGAGATATACACTCCTGTTTCAGTTTTTCCACCCAATGATATAAAATATGCAGAAAGGGCATCCGCAAGTGACTGAGTTCCGCCTTTAGGAAGTGGCCACCCATGCAGGTGAGCTGCCGATAACAGCACAAGACCTATGGCAGAGGTAGCCAGATTTGTCAAAGGCTGAATGGCATGTGCAGCCATGCCTGCCACTAAAGCTTTGCCATTGGTCGTTGAAAACCGTTTTACAAGTGTTGTAGATGATGATAATGCCTTTAATCCAAAAGCAGCCATTTTTAATGGCATTGCTGGTATATGCAGCGGAGCAAGCACATCATTGCAAATTGACGGCCAATCTCTGACTATCGGTTCTATTAATTTGCGGTAAGCATAGCCGTCTGCACCAAGTTGTTCTATTGTTTTTTCAATAGAGGGATAAAGTACACCGGCAGTTCCATCATCCAGAGGGTGTGCAGCACATATAGAAGGATATATATACTCCAGCCCAAATTGCCCAAGAGGTAATGATTGAAAAAAAGGTGAACCCGCAGCCATGGGATGAATTGCTGAACAGATATCGTGTCGAAATCCGGGCAGGGTCAGTTCTGCCGTGCGCATTCCGCCACCAATTGTTTTTTTTGCTTCAATTAATAACACTTTCACTCCCTGCTGCTGCATTGCAATTGCTGCAGCAAGCCCATTAGGACCGGATCCTACAATAATTGCGTCAAAATCCGGATTAGCCATACGTTGAAACCTGTGTAGTATATTTTAAAAGTCCATTTATTTTTTATACTAATTCAATCAAAGTAATCTCAGGCAATATCCCTACTCTTCCCGGGTAGCCGATAAACCCATACCCACGGTTTATATACAGTTTCTGGTTAGCCTCTTCATACAATCCGGCCCATTGTTTATACACATATTGCACGGGACTCCATTTAAATCCGGGTACCTCTACTCCAAATTGCATACCATGGGTATGACCCGATAGCATCAAATCCACATCACTATACTGAGGCCGCACTTCCGCATCCCAATGACTGGGATCGTGGCTCATTAATATTTTAAAAGGATATTGTTCAGTTCCAGCATAAGCTTTATCCATTTTACCATACTTAGGGAAACTTGATTTTGCACTCCAGTTTTCTATTCCAAGCAAAGCTATCTTCTCACCGTTTCTTTCAAGGGCTACATGCTCATTCATCAGCAAACGCCAGCCCATGTCTTTTTGCAGTTGTTTCAGGCGTTCCAGGTTTTCTGCCTTTGCATCAGCACTAGGCCATCTTCGATAATCGCCATAGTCATGGTTGCCCAAAGTGCTAAATACTCCCATAGGCGCATGCAGTTTTGAAAAGATATCCGTGTAATTATTCATTTCATCTGCGCGATCATTTACTAAGTCGCCTGTGAATAGAATAATATCGGCATTTTGCTTCATAACCATATCAATACCATGAGCAACAGCAGCTTTATCTGTAAAACTACCGCTGTGTATGTCTGAAATATGAATGATCTTTAGCCCTTTAAACGATGCAGGTAAATTGGGAAACGGTAACCTGATTTTTTTTAACTGGTAACGATATTTATTTGTAAAGCCATACAGCAGCGTTGTCATCAACCCGCCACCCACACCCAATGCGAGCCAGCTCATAAATGCGGAACGGGATATGCCGGCTGCCCTGAATGGCTCACCATGTATATATTGGTAAAACAATTTTCCGCCCCCCCATTGCAGCACTCTTCTCAGATCATCAATAATGAGGAAAATAACAGTAACTGCTTTGGAAAGAAACAACCCGATAAGTATAGCAAAAAAATAGGTTCGGAAAGTTTTATTCCAATGGTCTATATTGAAGAAAGGTATTAAAGCAATTGTTGCCACCGCAGCAGCGCTGAAAATCCAGTAGGCCCCAAAAACCGAAAACCTTAATTTAAATGAAGTATTTTGCATGATCACCTTCACAGCCTGAAATACATACAGATCAATCAATATCATGATAATGATAAAAATCCAGGAACCAGAAACACGCTGCATAGAATTATTTTGATTAAAAATGATATAAGGCTGTGGGCTGTCAGCACCTGGCGGTGAACTATGAGTTGTTGACGGTTAGCTCATTGCTCAATCCCTTCAAAACCTTATAAATTCCTCCAATTGTTCATTAATGCTTTTTAAAGTTGCCATATCGCCTATAAAATTTTCACCGTTCAGTAATTTATTCACTACCGAAATGGGAAGTTTATTGTGATGTACATGCATTTTCAGGTATTGCAATACCCCTGTCAAATGCTCCATGCCCCGCAGGTTTCCGGCCCGCCCGGTTGACACTCCGGTAAGCAGAGCTTTCTTCCCCCACCATACTTTTTCTATATCTGTATTATCTATCATAGCCTTAAGTACCCCGGGAAAACTGCCATTGTATTCGGGTGTGACAAAAATAAATTTAGTAGTAGGTATGAGTAAATCTTTTTCGAGAGCCCTTAATGCATCATTTCTTTTATTTACATCCAAATCTTCAAGCGACAAAAATTTTGCAACAGTTCCTTTCTCTTCAAGTAAACGCAAATATTGCTTGGCCACCCTTATTGTGTTACTTCCGGGCCGGTTAGTACCGGAAATTACGGTATATATTTCCTCCTGCATGTATTATTGATCCGTCTTATGTGAATGAATAGTATCAGGTGTATTCCAAATTTTCGCACCGATCGGAATGTCGCATTTGAAGCGAAAATTTGGAATACACCCATAATATCATAAATATTATCCTTAAACTGTATTTTTGTTATAATTACGGGTAATATTTTTTTAATTGGCAAAGATAAACCCGTTTCATCCGTTTATTTTTTTGTTTTATAAACTGTTTTATCTTCAGTTATGCGGTACACATGTTATGGGCATTCCTGTTTTTCAGTTGTGATTAAAGGTAAAAAGATTCTCTTTGATCCTTTTATCACTTTTAATGAGCTTGCCAAAAATATTGATGTCAATACCATTGAAGCAGATTTTATTTTTCTTTCGCATGGCCATGAAGATCATATAGCCGATTGTGTGAGCATAGCTGCCCGTACAGGTGCAAAAGTAGTTTGCAGTTTTGAAATACATGTTTGGCTCAATAAGAAAGGTATTACCAACACTCATCCTATGAATACAGGTGGTAAATGGAATTTCGAATTTGGTACAGTAAAATGCGTGGTAGCACAGCACTCCAGCGGGCTCCCCGATGGCAGTTATGGGGGCAATCCGATGGGTTTTGTTTTTACCAGTGATGATGGAAATTTTTACTATAGCGGTGATACAGCCCTTACCCTCGATATGCAACTGATACCGCAATATGCAACACTAAATTTTGCAGTTTTACCTATTGGCGACAACTTTACCATGGATGTCACAGATGCTATGCAGTCCGCAAAATATGTGCAATGCCGGAAAATTGTCGGAGTGCATTATGATACATTTGGTTATATTAAAATTGACCATATAAAGGCAAAACAATTGTTTGCGGAAGAAGGTTTACAGTTGTTCCTGCTCAATCCCGGCGAATCAATAGAAATCTGATACAGACACCCCGATATTAGCTGAAACTGAATATCTCTAATTAAAAAGATACTTCCAAAAAACACCCGATAATATTCTACATTTGCCACTTGGCAATACCAGATATATTAAATTAAATTTTAGTATAAAGTAATCATCTGAAAATAATTTATGGCAAGAACAATAGGGATAGCCAATCAAAAAGGTGGAGTGGGAAAAACAACGACTGCCATTAACCTGGCCGCAAGTTTTGCCGTACTTGAAAAAAGAACTTTGTTGGTAGATGCAGATCCACAAGCCAATAGTACTACAGGTACAGGATTTGATTTACATAATATACAGAAAAGCCTGTACGACTGTATGGTAAATGATACGCCGGCGCGGGAAGTAATTTTAAAATCAGAAATTCCCCATCTCGACATCATACCTTCGCATATTGACCTGGTGGGCGCCGAAATTGAAATGATCAATTACCCGAACCGGGAAAATGTATTAAAATTCATTTTGGAGCCGGTAAAAAATGACTATGATTTTATTGTCATTGACTGTTCACCATCGCTGGGGCTGATAACTGTAAATGCGCTTACTGCTTCAGATAGTGTAGTCGTTCCGGTACAAACAGAATTTTTTGCATTGGAAGGATTGGGAAAATTGCTGAATACCATCAAAATAGTACAGAGCAGGCTTAATCCGGAACTGGTGATTGAAGGTATACTCATGACCATGTATGACGGACGTCTTCGCCTTTGCAACCAGGTGGTAAACGAAGTGCGACAGCATTTTGAAGAAATGGTATTTGATACCATTATCCATCGCAATACCCGACTAAGCGAAGCACCAAGTGTAGGGAAACCGGCTATATTGTATGATGCAGAGAGCAAAGGATCTATCAACTATCTGAACCTTGCCAAAGAAATACTGCAACGAAACAATATGACCCTGATACCACAGGATGAAAGAATATTAACCATAGAAGATAATGAGCACTCCAAACAATAAGAAAGAAGCACTGGGCAAAGGGATTCGCTCCCTGCTCCAAAGTATAGATGCTGATCTCAAAACCTCAGGTGGCGAACACCTTAAACCTTCTGTTACAGATAAGGCAACTTCTACTTTAAGAATTCCGGTAGAGCAGGTTGAACCTAACCCAAAACAACCAAGACACGATTTTGATGAAAAAGCACTGCAGGAATTGGCAAGTTCCATTAAAATACACGACATTATACAGCCGCTTACCGTGGCTAAAATGGCAGGATCGGATAAATACCGCATCATTGCCGGGGAGAGAAGATGGAGGGCAGCTCAACTTGCCGGCATAAAGGATATACCTGTTTATATAAGGCAGGCTAACGACCAGCAACTCCTCGAACTGGCACTTTTAGAAAATTTGCAGCGTGAAAACCTTAATCCTATAGAAATAGGATTGAGCTATAAACGCATGATGGAGGAACTGGAATATACCCAGGAACAGGTAGCGGAAAGAATGGGAAAAGAAAGAAGCACGGTTACCAATTATATTCGGCTGCTGAAACTTCCTCCGGATATACAAGTTGCAGTACGCAACAATGTAATAAGTATGGGGCATGCAAGAGCTATCATTAATGTAGATACGGTGGATCAGCAGTTATATATATACAATGAGATTAAGAACCGGGGCCTGTCAGTACGACAAACCGAAGACCTGGTAAGAAATTTGTATAAAAACGCCGCTGTTAAAAAATCGGTAAAAGCAACCCTTCCCGCACCTTACAAAAAAATTGAAGATAATTTAGCCTCACATTATGGCACCCGGGTAAAAATGCAGCATAGTAAAAAAGGGCATGGCAGCATTACTATCGAATACTTTTCTGTACAAGACCTTAATACCATACTGGAGAAAATGAATGTATCGGCAATTTGATACCATTTCTGTGAAATATGTTTCGAGCTTATTTATTTATCGTTTTAATTCTGTTCGCCGGCACAGCTAGTAGTTCTGCCCAGGATACTATACCGACTCCATCATCTTCAAAAGATTCACTAAAGACAAACAGCACTATTGCATCTTCTGTTTCAAAGGTTGTAGACAGTGCAGGTAAAAAACTTTTAGAAGATACCGCATCGCATAAATGGTCACCGGCACGTAAAGCAGCCATACTTTCTGCAATACTGCCCGGTGCAGGACAGGCTTACAATAGAAAATACTGGAAGATGCCAATTGTTTATGCTGCATTGGCGATACCTGTATATACTTTTACTGACAATCTAAAATGGTTTCAGCGAACCCGGTATGCTTATAATATTCTTGCCAGGAAAGACTCTGCCAACTTTAAAAACGTATATCCACAATTGCAACCTTTTGTGGAAGCCGGAGACCTGTCGGGACTTCAAAAATACCGTGGTGAATTCAGAAAGAATGTTGACTATTCTGTATTAGCCTTTCTGATTTTATGGGGATTGAATGTGGTGGATGCAGCGGTAGACGGGCATTTAAAAAATTTTAATGTCACCGATGATCTTAGCCTCCAGTTTAAACCCGGCTTTTCGCAAATGGCCAATACCGCAGGCATAAGCCTGGTACTTAATATCGGGAAAAATGCTTCCCCCCATACCAACTCTGCACATTGATTCTATTATCTTTGCGCCAAAATTATACGGATGAAAATAGCATTGATCGGTTACGGTAAAATGGGACACGCCATTGAAGAGATTGCTATCCAGCGCAAACACGATATCGTACTAAAGGTATCTATAGACAACCTTGAAGACAATACCATAGAAAAAATACAAAAAGCAGATGTAGCTATAGAATTTACCGGACCCGAAAGCGCTTTCGAAAATATAAACAAATGCTTTGAGGCAGGAGTACCTGTAGTGTGTGGCTCTACAGGATGGCTTAACCGTTATGAAGAAACTGTTTGGAACTGTAAAGAACAAAACGGTGCCTTACTATATGCAAGTAATTTCAGTATAGGTGTAAATATCTTTTTTGAAATCAATAAAAAGCTTGCCCGCCTTATGGCTTCGCAGACAGAATATAACCCTACAATAGAAGAAATACATCATACCCAGAAATTAGATGCCCCCAGCGGCACAGCCATTACTCTTGCCGAACAAATACTGGAGGTAAATGCCGTAAAGAAAAAATGGGTGTTGGACAAAAGCAGTAACCCCTCTGAGCTTCAAATCACAGCTAAAAGAATTGATCCGGCAGCCGGCACACATATTATCAGGTACCACTCAGAGATTGACGATGTTGAAATTATGCATATAGCCCACAATCGTAAAGGCTTTGCACTCGGCGCTGTCCTCGCCGCGGAATACTTATCCGGACAGCGTGGTATATTTAGTATGCAGGATGTTTTGGGATTTTAAAAAGGGTTTATTTTCATGATTTATGTCATGAGGTAAATAAGGGGTGACTAATATTTTCGTAAAAACATTATTTCCCATTAAATTGCTATATGCTTTCCAAAAAGACTCAATACGCCTTTAAGGCACTCATGTATATGGCCCAGGTAGAAAAAGAGGGGCCTATCCTCATTGCTGAAATTGCCCAAAAAAAAAATATCCCTATCAAATTCCTGGAAAATATCCTGCTTGAACTTAAAAACATGGGGGTACTCGACAGCAAGAAAGGTAAAGGCGGAGGATATTTTTTTAAAGAAAGACCAAAGAATATCACACTGGCAAGTGTTATGCGTAAGCTTGACGGACCGATTGCTTTGCTACCATGCGTCAGTCTCAATTTTTATGAACCCTGCAAAAATTGTGATGAAGGCGATTGTAAACTAAGGGATACACTAATATTAGTAAGGGATGCCACTCTCAAAATACTGGAAAAAAAATCTGTAGCAGACCTGGTATAAAGTCGCCTTATGCTCTCAGGCATTTATCATTGCTTTTTTCCTCAGCCATTCTGCTTTACCTACTCCTTCAAAAACGTGCTTTTCACTGTGATAGGACGACCGTACCAATGGACCACTCTCTACATAGTCAAATCCCATTTCATAACCAGCTTCTGTATACTCGGCAAATTCATCAGGATGTATAAACCTTACTACAGGCAGATGTTTTTGTGTTGGTTGCAGATATTGTCCAAGTGTAATAACATCCACATTGCTTTCCCTCAGATCACGCATGGTTTGCAATACTTCTTCTTTGGTTTCTCCCAGCCCAAGCATTAAACCCGATTTGGTACGCATCCCGTTTTCTTTAAGGTATTTCAACACTTCCATGCTTCTCGAATATTTTGCCTGTATACGCACCTGTTTAGTCATTCTTTCCACTGTTTCTATATTATGAGACACTACTTCAGGGGCGGCTTCAATAATACGTTGTATATTTTCTTCTTCTCCTTTAAAATCCGGAATCAGGGTTTCAAGAGTTGTATCTGGTGTCAATGTTTTCACAGCTTTAATGGTATTTTGCCAGATAATGCTGCCTCCGTCTTTCAGTTCATCCCTATCCACAGAAGTAATAACAGCATGTTTCACTTTCATCAGGTAAATAGCTTCTGCTACGCGCTGAGGTTCATCCCAGTCTACAGGATCGGGTCTTCCTGTAGCCACAGCACAAAATCCGCAACTTCTTGTACAAATGTTACCCAATATCATAAAGGTAGCCGTGCCTGCACCCCAGCATTCTCCCATATTAGGACAATTACCACTTTCACAAATAGTATGGAGCTTATGTGTATCTACTAAATTCCTTACATTCTTATAGCTTTCACCTATTGGCAATTTCACTCTCAGCCAGTCAGGTTTCTTAGTCCGTGGCATTTCCTGTTGTGTACCTGCGCATGATCCGCTCATAGTGTAAATTGAAGATTTCTGAATGCAAAAATAACCCTCTTACTTCCGTTTGCCAAATAACAGGGAAACATAGACGTTGATAAAGAATTTTCGGGAAGGACTGTACACCATCTGGTTGATATCTTTGAAATAATATTCGGCATTTACTCCGCCTTCAATGGCAGACAAAATGGTATTAAACCTGTTATAATCAAATCGTAAGGCTGTTTTTGCATGTAACCCCGGAACAAACTTCATCTCATTCCAGCCCTTGGACAAACCGGCGCCGCCAATAATACGCTGACTCAGAAACAAAGCACTGTCAGGAGAATCATATTTTACAAAGCGGCTTTTATTATCCAGGTCCTGTACTTCCACATAATAAGGGCGGAGTACGCCCAAAGACAATCCACCAGTACCAATACCATATACTGAAACGCCATTTTTATTACCCTTGCCCCCAATCAGCAATTGTTGCCCGGCAGATAATTTTAACTGGTAAAAAATATTTCTCTTACCATAAACAAATGGGTTCCCAAAAAAAATAAACCCACCTGCATCAGTAGAAATATTTTGTTTTTCTTCTTTTCGATGTTTCTTCTCATTGAGCTCTATCTGGTATATAGTGGTCCTGGTTACTGAATTGGATCTGCCATGTTCGTAAGCGATACCCCAACCATCACTATTCAGTTTAATACCAAAAGCCCCTTGTTTATTAAATGAAGGTATCCCTTCTTCTTCCAAACGTGAAAGATTCTCTTTTTTGGCTTTCCTTGCCATTTTTTTATCCTGCTTCTTTATACCCGAAGAACCGTCGCCAGCAACCTGACTAAAACCCGACATTGTAATACTAATCATCAAAATAACTGCTACGATTTTTTTCACCTGTTAAAATTTATGTGATCTTTGAACGTAAATTTATACAAAAATAATACAATGACCTCAACCGTATTATACGAAGGAAACCTGCGAACAGTTTGTACCCATCTCAAATCCGGCACTATCATTGAAACTGATGCCCCACCAGATAATCAGGGTAAGGGAGAAAGATTTTCACCATCTGACCTCGTAGCTACCGCTCTGGCAAGTTGCATGCTCACTATCATGGGTATTAAAGCAAGAGATATGGGAGTGAATATTGAAGGGATCAGTATTGAAGTAGAAAAGATAATGACTGGCCCACCACGCAGAATCAGTGGTATAAATTTAACATTTCATTGTCCTGAGAATTTACAACTTAGTGAAAAGGAAAAAACAATTTTCGAAAATGCAGCAAATACCTGTCCGGTGAAATACAGTATCCATCCCGATATAGTAGTGAATGCATTTTTCAACTGGAAGTCCACTTCGAAAAAAGTATCGTAATCTGACTTCTATATACTACCCCTCAATATTGCTGCCCCTGCAGCACATTGAAGGCAATTTTTATACAGACAATATTCCTTTGTAAGTTCAGTAAGTGCCTGTGAATCTAATGCGGAGACATTGTGTATCCCCAGTTGCTCCCACTTTCTGGTAATCCTGTTTTCTTCTGGTGCAATAGATTCCAGCCATTGCAGGGCTTTAATCTTAAATCGTAGTTCTTTGTTTACAACACCATAAGTAAATATTGCCGGCACAGCGGTATTAATAATAACATTCTGTATAATCATATTCCCGGTTATCTTAGGCCGGAATGAAGAAGGTTCATCCAGGCGGTAATGATAATGCCAGTAGTCGTTGGCTGTTACAGTAAATAGCTCCATAACTTCATTAGGGGAAGGTATCTCTTTGATTTGTGCGAAGAGATGAGAGGAACGATGTATTAGCATAGCCAGTTGAGCAAGTCGTATAGTTGGAAAATTACCTGGGCGCATCCGCAGAAAATGTACGGGTTCATGTATCGGTTTAAGTGTGTATTTTTCACGGAGAAACCGGTATTCTTTCTGTAACATTACCGGGTAGCTTTCTGTAAAATCTGCATTTAATAAACCTGCCTGTCCAAGTAGCAAAGCTTCAATCTGATGTATCTGATTTTTATGTTTTGCCAGTATATTTACAGGAACTGATCTTGCCATTGCCTCAAATGCTTCGGCGTTGACAGTAGCTCCAAAATTTTTTGCCAATATCCACCAGAAAACTTCTTCCCAATGGTTATTAGTTTGCCGCAAATAGCTTTGAAAGATCAGCGACTTACGTTCCAGTCTTTCCGCTGCGAGCCTTGTTTTCCAGGCATCCCAAATAAATGCGGGCACAGTATGTGCAGTTTTTTCACAGGCAATAATGGTATGATTGTACATGAGTTCTTCATAGCGGGTAAGCAAAAATTTCGATACCCTGTCCTGCAAAATAAGTAAAGGAATATTCCGGGCAGATTCATCAGTTCCTTTTGAATCATGTTCCCAAACTACATGCAGCATTACATTACTGTAATTGTCATCATCTTCATGGTTATGGGATTTCCAGTCTGAACTACGTATATGCAGTTCAACATTTCCTACCCAGGAAGTAGTTCCGATTTTAATTTTCGCCTGCAAAAAATCCGGACCCTGATTGGTATTGAACAATCCCGGATGCTGAATGGTTAAAGATTCGCCGGCAGAAGTGCAAAGTGATGACTTATTAAAGTATTGCATCTGCCAAATAAACTGAAGAAGGCGTTCTGTCATAGGTTGCTTTATAGGTTAGTAATTCAATACCAGTCAAGTTACTGCACTCAACAAATATCTCAAAATAAAAAAGTGCAAGAGGTTTTAGATAGAATCAGGAACTATCTGTTAGTCAGGTTTTCAATCATACGTATAACCTTGCTTACCGGCAATCCCATCACATTATAAAAATCACCTGCAATCCGCTGGATACCTACAACTCCAATCCATTCCTGTATACCATAGGCCCCCGCTTTATCATAAGGTTTATATTCATCCACATAAAATTGTATTTGCTGTTGGGTCAAAGTATGAAACCATACCTCAGTAATTTCAGTAAAATATTCTTCTTTGTCGCCATTACTAAAATATACCCCGGTCATCACTTCATGTTTTTTCCCGGAAAGCATACTAAGTATACGTATAGCATCGTCTCTGTCTGTAGGTTTACCCAGTATTTGTCCAAAACATACTACAATGGTGTCGGCAGCTAATACTGGTATTTGCTGCTCATATCTCTGATATACATCCAAAGCTTTTACAGCGACTGCTTTTTCCTTTGCTATATGCACCGGCACATCTTGTAATTCTGTATTATCCGGTATTGTTTCCTCTATAGGCGGTACAATGATATCAAAATCTATCCTTGCCCATTCCAGCAATTGTTTTCGCCGCGGAGACCCTGAAGCCAAAATTATTTTTTTCATTTCACATACATTTTAAAAAACAACATAGACAATATTCCTGTTAGCATAACAAATTTCACTGCCCCGCTAAGGTAACCGAATTCGGAAACACTGGCGGCCAGGTATAACCTCCTCGTTATCCAAAGCAAGGGAATCACAATTAACAGAATGCAATATACAATGCTCCACCACCAACCCAGGTAAGCCGCATATACCAGGATACCTAATAATGCCCCTGTAAGTGCCATTAGCCAAACGCCAGCAAACATTTTTGCCACTTGTATCCCCCACACTACCGGCATTGTTTTACAACCATAACGGCCATCGCCCTCTATATCTTCCATATCTTTAATTACTTCCCTTATCAGTGAAATTACAAATGCAAAACCAGCATATAGAAAAGCAAGCCGCATGATCCTGTTGTGTATATGTGGCGTCATCATACCCGGCATATCCCAACCCTGCAAATGGTAATTAGATACATAATCTACAAAAAAGAAAACTACCAAAACTACCCAGGCCGTAAGCAATGAAATCATCAGGTTTCCCGACAACAATTTCTTTTTGAATGTGGTAGAATAAACCCAGAGCAAAAGAACACATATTACATTTGAAAATCCTATCAGCCAGTTGCGGGTAACAAAAGATATATAAAATCCCATAACCACACCGGCTGTAGAAAAGAGCCAGTGTAATATAATTGCCCACCTCCGCGGAATTACTTTCTCCACTACTATACGGCCAGGCTTATTTACCATATCAATATTCAAATCAAAGTAGTCGTTGATAACATATCCGCCTGCAGCAATACAAACCGAAGATATTACCAGCAGTACAAATAAATGAAATTCATCAGCAAAAAAAACGCCGGGGTGGATAGAAGGATAAAGTATACAGAAATAAAACAGGCATTGCGTAATGGCAATAAAAATCAGGTTGGGATACCTGATAAGTTTAAACAATGCCTTTAAATCCATCTGTATATCATTTGCTTTTTAAAAAGAACACTTCCTTTCAGAAAATGAACAGGTGTATTCCGGCGTGAAATTAAATGCAGATTAGTGAAAATTGAAATCATTTTGATAGATTGGGGAAGGTGCGGGGTGCAGGTTATAGGCTTTAAAGTTTGGGTTTGATGTTAAGTTGACTGCTGAAAGCTGAACCCTTACCTCCAATACCCACGAATCCTTTCTGTAAAAAACTCATACAATTCCGACATCTCCGGATAATTGCTTAACCACTGCAAATGCCTGTGGATAGTAAGTTTATCATTGCGGATTGCAGGTCCTGTTTGCATTACGGCGGGACTAAACATTTTTAGCCTGGTTATTGTTTCTTCCAGCAATGGATAAAGCAGGGAAAAATCTGTCTTTTCCTTTTTACAAAAATCATTGGTGATGGTAAGCAGGTAGTTAATAAAATTATTCACAAATACGGCCGCTATATGCAGTTTCATCCGTTCATCATCATTTGCCACAGAAACCTGGCTACTAATAGTCTTGGCAAATACAGCAATCTTCGCTATAGTTTCTTCAGTATTTCCATCAATTAGAAAAGGAACATGGGGTATGTCTGCAAGATTTGCTCTAAGGCTCTGCAACGGGTAAAGAACACCATATCCATCCGATACATTGGCAAGTATTTCTTTCGATACTGCTCCGGCTGTATGCACTACTATACCTTTACAGTGAAATGTCTTTGCAATTTCGGGCAAAGCCGTATCGGCAACTGCTATTATATACATATCGGCCCCGGGATATATATTATCGAATGTACTGGCCTCCACTCCTGCTGAAGCAGCGAGTAGCTTTGATTTTGATATATCCCTGCCTGCAATTTGCATCAATCTGTGCGGGGTTGATCTAATCATTTTGCTTAATACGGCTGCAACATTGCCCGTTCCGATGATAACCACATTCATAACTGCAAAATAATACATTACAAACTGTAATTTCGTTTGATTATACCCGGTACAACATGGCAGAAAAAATTTCCAGAAAATTAGCTATGGGGATAGTGCGCAGAAAATTAAAGCTGCTTGCTGCTGTTTCCCCGCAAAAGGCTGCTGAAAAAGCTTTTACCATTTTCTGTACCCCACGCTCAAAACTCCTGAAAGGAATTACAGCTACGGAAAATAAAGCTGAAGCCTGCTCACTTAAAGTTGATGGTTACAAAATATACGGTCACCGCTGGAATAGTCGTTCGTCTAAGAAAATACTGATAGCACATGGATTTGAATCCTGTGCCAGAAATTTTGAGGGTTTCATTTCTCCCTTAGTGGCCAAAGGTTATGAAGTGATTGCATTTGACGCTCCTGCACACGGGAATAGTGAAGGTAAAACAATCATCTTGCCATTATACATACAAACTTTAAAAGCTATTTATGAAAATTTCGGGCCTTTCGATGCATATATTGGACATTCCTTCGGGGGGCTTGCCATATCCCATCTTCTGAAAACCATCCCACATAGCAACAGTACAAAAGTGGTATTTGTGGCCCCCGCTACCGAAATAAAAACAGTAATGGAAAGGTTTTTCAGTATAATGCACCTGAATAATGAAGTAAGAAAGGCATTTGAAGAATGGAGTACCCTACAAACCGGTATTAGGCCTGAAGATGCATCTGTTCGTAAAGCCTTGCAATATATCCATGCCAGTATATTGTGGCTGCACGACAAAGATGATGATATAACACCTTTCAGTGATGTAGAGAAAGTTCAAGGCGACAATTTCGGCAATATCACATTTGTGGTTACTCAAGGGCTTGGGCACCGGAAAATATACCGTGACCAACAGACTGTAAAACAAATAATTGACTTCCTGTAATCCTTCCATTTTTTTGTTTGTAAAAGGTTTACCCTAATATTGCAGCAATTTATACGGGAAATATCCTGTTAAAATAATCATAAGAACATTGGTTAATATACGTTTTGAACATAATATTTATAAAAGGTTAGCCGCTAATTTTTTTATGATTGCGGCATTTAAGTAACACAATGGCAAAAAATTTATTGATAGTTGAGTCCCCGGCTAAAGCAAAGACTATTGAAAAAATCCTCGGTGAAGACTTTGAGGTTAAAAGTTGTTACGGACATATCAGGGATCTCGAAAAGAGTGATATGGGTATTGATATAGACAACCATTTTGAACCCAGATATATCGTTCCTGAGGAAAAAGAGAAGGTAGTAAAAGAGTTAAAAAGTTTTGCAAAAAAAAGTAGCGAAGTTTGGCTGGCAACGGATGAGGACCGCGAAGGAGAGGCTATTAGCTGGCATTTGTGTGAAGTATTAGGACTGGATCCGGAGCAAACCAAAAGAATCGTTTTTCATGAAATAACAAAACCTGCAATACAGTCGGCCGTAAAAACGCCCAGGAAGCTTGATATGAACCTCGTTAATGCGCAGCAAGCCCGGCGTATTCTGGATCGTATAGTGGGATTTGAACTGTCCCCGGTATTGTGGCGTAAAATGAGCATGCGCAACAATCTGAGTGCCGGCAGAGTACAAAGTGTGGCAGTGCGGCTGATTGCTGAAAGAGAAAGAGAAATTAATGCTTTTCAAAGTATAAGTTCATTTAAGCTTGAGGCTTTTTTTGCAGCTAACGATATTAATAATAAACCCGTTACATTCAAAGCAGATGGCAGTAAATATAATACAGCCGATGATGCTGAAAAGTTTTTACAAAGTTGTATTGGCGCTAATTATACTGTTGGCGATATTCAGGTAAAGCCTGCAAAAAAAACTCCTGCCGCTCCATTTACTACGTCTACCCTTCAGCAGGAAGCTTCGCGCAAGCTTGGTTATTCGGTGAGCCGTACCATGCTGCTGGCGCAAAAACTATATGAAAACGGGTATATCAGCTATATGCGTACAGATAGTGTCAACCTGAGTGATACTGCCCTTGACGACATCAAAGCAAAGATTACATCACAATATGGCGGGGAATATGTGCAGGAAAGAAAATACAAAAACAAAAATGAATCAGCCCAGGAAGCACATGAAGCCATCCGCCCTACTGCTATGGAAAGGCTGACTGTAGAAGATTCCGATTGCCGGAGATTGTATGAACTGATTTGGAAACGCACCATGGCAAGCCAGATGGCGGATGCCGAGTTGGAAAAAACTATTGCAAAAATCAATATCTCTACCAACAATCAGGATCTTACTGCACAGGGTGAAGTTTTGAAATTTGAAGGTTTCCTTAAAGTATATCGCGAAGACCGCGACGAGGAAGATGCTGAAGAAGAACAGACAGAGGGGATGTTGCCACCATTGAAGTTAAACCAACAAGTTGAATTTAAGGAAATGAAAGCCACTGAAAGGTTCTCAAGACCTGCTCCAAGATTTACCGAAGCTTCCTTAGTGAAGAAATTAGAAGAACTCGGCATCGGACGCCCCTCAACTTACGCACCTACCATATCCACCATTTTAAAAAGAGGGTATGTAGAAAAAAGAGATAAAGAAGGCGTTAAAAGAAGCTACCGGATTTTATTGCTAAAATCAGGCAGTATCTCCAAACTTACTGATGAAGAAACAACAGGCGCCGAAAAGTCAAAACTTTTTCCAACAGACCTTGGACTTGTAGTTACCGATTTCCTTAAGCAATATTTTGATGATATTATGGATTACGGATTCACCGCAAGGATTGAAGAAGAATTTGATGAAGTGGCTCAGGGGAAGCTTAAGTGGAACCGGATGCTTAAAGACTTTTATACCCCGTTTAAAAAAGATGTGGAGAATACTATAGAAAATGCAGAACGCATTAAAGGGGAAAGGGAACTGGGGGCTGATCCCACCACTGGAAAGCCCGTTGTAGCACGCATGGGCCGCTACGGTCCTATGGTGCAGATAGGCGCTACAGACGAGGAAGAGAAACCCCGATTTGCAAAGCTTAAAGCCACTCAGAGTATCGAAACCATTTCGCTTGAAGAAGCACTTGATCTTTTCCGGCTTCCGCGTACGCTGGGTCAATTTGAAGATAACGATGTAACTGTTAGTATTGGAAGATTTGGCCCCTATATTGCACACGACAACAAATTCTATTCACTCAGTAAGGAGTTTGATCCTTATACAATCACTTTAGAAGAAGCCGTACCGATTGTGAATGAGAAAAGAAAGGCAAAAGAAGAACGAACTATAAAAGTATTTGAAAAAGAAAAAATACAGGTGCTTCGCGGGCCTTACGGACCCTACTTAAAGCAGGGGCTAAGAAATTTCAAACTCAGCAAAGAACAACAGGAAAGAGCCGCTGATATTACGGTGGAAGAAGCGCTGAAAACCATTGAAGAACTGAAAGCTAACCCGCCGAAGAAGACAGCGAGGAAGAAGAAGTGACAATGGCTTTTTAACATTTATACGCCCGTTCTACCAGTCTCATCGTTTTTATACAATCTTCTACCGAATTGTCGGGTTGGGAAATTGTACCGCGTTTAGCTTTGATGATTTCATTGACAGAACCTATAAATGCATGGGGGAACCATGAGCCATGTATAGGTAGCTGATGCCATTGAGGAGTTGTGTCATGTAACAACATATATTCAAACTGATCAGGAACACCCTTGGGATAATTCATCAGGAGACCTAATTTAATTTTAACTGCGCCTTTTGTGCCCTCTACCTTTATAAATGCGTCCTGATTGTGTAAACCATACTCATGTAGATGGTTCGTTGATATATTTACCCGCAACATTTCACCATAATCCATAATGATATTTGATTTCACTTCTGCTAATTGCGGCATTTTCGGATGGCGGGTAGATCTTGCGTATATGTTCACGGGTTCGCCAAGCAGATGGCGTACCAAATCAATATAATGAATGCTATGATATAAAATCTCCACCCTTTTGGCTGCTTTGAGAAACTCCCACAAATGCCAGGGAGTATACACATTCACATATACTTCAACATCACAAATGTCCCCTAACAATTCCTCTGCTACCATTTGTTTTAACATCAGAATATAGGGCGCATACCTCAACTGAAAATTGACTGCTGCAGTGATATGTTTTTTATGGCACAATTCCAGAATTTCTTCGGCCTGCATTTCGTTTTCTCCCATGGGCTTTTGCATCAGTACATAACTATTATCCGGAAGCATTTGAATGACATCAATAATCTTTCTGCCTGGTACCGCTATGTCGTAAATACAATCGCATTGGTTTTCCTCAACACACTGTTGTAAACTCTCATATACCCGTGAAATTTGAAACTTCCCCGCAACCTTTTCTGCTTTGGTTTTGTCTATATCAAAAATTCCGGCTACAGGAATAGCTGCCAGTTTATACGCAGGCAAATGAGCGTCTTCCACAATTCCCCCTGTACCAATAATCACTACAGGAGATGTTTCCCCTATATCCGGAATTTTAAAACGAATATGGCATAGATTTTTCATTCACATTATTTTTCGCCCAGATAGTTTCCATAGGTAATGGTTATTACAGCTACTATCAATACGGCTAATGCAAGTACAAGAACCCGCGATGTTTTTTTGTGTATTCCTTTCCACTCTTTCAATAGGATACCAACAACTGCACTGATTAACACCAGCATAATCATATGAATAGCCCAGCTTGTAAATTTATATATCCCGAGCCGGTTATGACCTAATCCATAAAAAAAGAACTGAGTATACCAAAGTATCCCTGTCAAAACCGCCAATCCATAATTTACTCCCAGCCACCCGCTACTTTTATCTTTCATAAATACCGGTGTTATGTATTCATACCAGGATTTGTTTTTATTATGCAGATAAATACAATACATAGCTGTTGTAACAAATGCACCTGAATTCGAGAAAATATAAATCACATTTCCCTGAAGCCCTCCTGCTCCATATTTTGCGGCTATATCTGCAATAGGCTGCCCGCGAAAAAGAGAAAATCCATACAATGCAGACAACACTCCGGCAAGAATACACAATGTAATACCGACAGTAAATGATTTTTTTTCTTTCTGCAAAGGGTTATTTTGATAATCTTTTTCCTTTAACCGGCCGGCAAGGCCACAAAGGGCAATTCCGGCTGCCCCGGCAATAATACCGGCAACAATTACATTACCGCCATTACCACTCAAAACAGTGATTAGTTTTCCTTCGTATAATGGTGGAAGTAAAGTGCCCAGTACACAGGATATTCCCACTGAAATTGCATAGGTCAATGAAAAGCCTATATACCGTATTGCCAATCCAAAGGCAGTCCCTCCAATACCATACAACATGCCCAGAAAAAACGAGCTTCGCATAGCGGAAGCCGGGGCTTCTGCCAATACCTGATGTAAATGAGGAATCGTCAGATAGGCAACTACGACAGGCAGAACAAGCCAGCATACAAAGGCCTGCATTAACCAATAGGTTTGCCATGACCATTTTTTTAGTTTTTCCTGAGGGGTATAACATAAAGACGCTGAAAATGCCCCAATAAAATGTAAGAATACTCCTGCAAAAAGGTTCATGATAAATAATTCTATTGCTAATTCTGTCTGTTAACTTTATAAAAACGGGAAGCATTTTCCCAATAAACAAGCTCCGAATCAGGGAGACTTAACAGAGAGTTGATGATGTTGCTGTATCGCTCCCAATGCATAGTATAACTACCTGCAAGTAACGAAACAGGCCAATCACCTCCCAGAAAACACCGGTCGGCGCCAAAAACTTCTAATACATATTGAATGTAAGGGGTAATATCACTTTCAGACCAGCGTTCCGGATTCCCGGATGCTGTACCCAGTCCGGAAATTTTTGCATAGATATTTTTGTTGGCAGCTATTTCATTCATCAATTGTCCCCAGGAACCGAAGCGTTCGCCGGATTTAATGGGCGGCTGATTCAAATGATCCAATACCATTCTTAAGGAAGGAATTTTTTCGGATACTTTAATAGCAGTTTTCAGATGATCATCATTGATACCAACAATATCATAAGGTATCTGAAAAGAAGCCATTATCTCCAGACTCTCTATTACATTAGGCTGCAACAACCATTTCGGATCGGGTTCGTTGTGTATCAAATGCCTTATACCTTTAAAATAGGGTTCATTAAGAAACCTTTCCTCCAATAGCTGCTGAACTTTTTCAGGTATCATCAAAGGAAGCCAGCCCACCACTCCAATAATCTCAGTATGTTGTCTGGCTGCTTCCAGCATTATATCAGTATCCTCCAGGTTATTGGCAGCCTGCACTAAAATTCCACCGGATACCCGAGTATTCTCGATTTCCGGTAACAGCTCATCAAGCAAATAAGTCCGGTTCAAAATACTGGTATCACCATCCAGCCATGCATATCTGCCCCTTTCCAGGTTCCAGGCATGAATATGGGTGTCTATAATATTTTTCTTCATCATCAGGAATTTTTTATGACATGATTTGATTGTTTCCGGGATATCCTGTAAATCCGGTTAACGTCATCCAGCACGGACTGGGCGTTCCCTCCATATAGCAGAAACCGCTGAATCGGATTACCTGCCTCATCCTGAAAATGGAGGTATCCATCGTATCGCGGACGAACATACGCCCGGTCTAAAGCCGGCAGGGTATTAATAAAGAAATCGTGAGTGTGAGAATTAACCGCTTCATCTTCCCAGGCCGAACGATGCCCGGGCTGACCGCCATTATATACATATAGCGTTGACTGAATTTCGGGCATCCCTATCCATTGCGCAAATTGCAGCGCTTCTTTTTTATGTTTTGAAAATGAAGATACGGATAGTCCCGTTCCGCCAAGAGTGCTGCGAAGCTTCTCCCCGGAATTCATACTAATCAAATCTGTGTAATGCAACAGGGATTTCGCATATCCTTTCCGCGAATAATTGGAATATCCGTATGCAAAAGGGCAATACCAAAAATCGTCCGTGCTCGTCATTATTTCAGCTATAGCAATCGGATTACAGGAAAACATCTTATTATCTATCCTGCTCCACAAATCTTTCATCAGTTTCAATACTTCCGTACCGGTTGATGAATTAACGACCTTTTCCTCATCAGCAAAAGGTTCTCCTTCCAATGCGACACAGAACATATAAAAATTCATCAGCAAATCAATCGGAATAGCAGGTACCGCAACCTTTCCCTGCTGAGCTAACGCAATCAGTTCATTCCAGTTTTCGGGTATTTTTGCATGGTTCTTTTCAAATAACTCTTTTCTAAAACTGGTTACGGGCGTAGCCGCGTCAATTGCCAGCGCCCATTGGTGTCCTCCATACTGATAACTCAGATGAGAATAACCGACCGTATATTTTAGTTGGTCGTCCAGATAATCAGCAGGTAAATAGGCGTCCAGGGGCAATACACACTGAGTTGAAGCTGCACGGCCTACCCAGGGATGATCAATAATCAGTAAGTCATATTCCTCCACCAGTTTTTCAATAGGGAAATCGGCAAATTCCTGCAAGGTTCTTTTTCTCCAGCTTATCTGAACTTCGGGATGAAGTTCCGAATAACGTTGAGCACAGGCAACCAATGGCGTATAGCCCCGACTGTGCCCCCAGGTGATGCCTTTTAATTCAATGCGATCTCCCATCTACGCCTGCTTTAATTGTGCCAATAATATATGATCACATACCATCACACATTCCTGCTTTTGATTGAATACTTCCACCAATTCAGTTACCAACCCCATCCCGGGTTTCTTATATGGCTCCTTTTCTTTGATGGTTACCTTCACCTTTATAGTATCTCCAATAAATACAGGTTTAATAAAACGTAGCCGATCATATCCGTAACTGAAAGCCACCTCATTGATCAGGGATGCCGTCATGCCGACGGCCACACTGAAGATCAGGGTTCCATGAGCAATGCGTTCTTTAAAAGGTTGCGTCTTACACCATTCCGCATCCATGTGATGTGGAAAGAAATCACCTGTCTGACCGGCATGCATTACAATATCCGTCTCCGTGATTGTTCGTCCGATGGTTTCTCTGAAATCTCCTTCCTGGTAATCTTCAAAATAAATCTTCGTAAACATGTAGCTTCTCTTTTTATTACGGAATTTTTCTGAAATAGATACTACCCGATTCTTTGATACTATCCTTTGCAGAAAGCGTCAGTTTAATCAGTATGCTGGTTTCGTTAGTAACCTGCGCTGTGCGATTGATCAAAACCACGCTGTCTTTAAGCGTGAGAAATTCATCAAGCGCTTTCTCACCGTCATACCACAATTCGGCACGTTCAATACTTATCTTATCCTGATTTCCCGCATTTATTTTGATTTCATACTGACCCGGAACAGGAATATAAGGAGTCAGGTTGATGTTGATATCCATCTTCCCCTGGTGGAACATATCAGGCATCCAGCTATTCAGGTATTTCCAGTCTGACAATGGCTTTTCATCCTTTTCAAAAAGTTCGGGTGTATCCTCTATTTTGAAAGCCGCAAATGAACGAATAAGTGGTTGTGCTGCCGACTTCGTAATTTGAATTCGAATTTTAGTAACCGTTATATCCTTAAAGAAATCAATTTTCATTCTTCCAACAGAGGAACCTGCATACAAAAGCTCCCAATGGTCATTTACCCATCCTTCCAGGTTGTAGGCTCTTATTCGCTCGCCTTCTCTATAATCCTCCATGGTAACAAGGTGGTTAACTGTAGTTGGCTTATCAAACGTAATAATGGCTTCATTCCCTTTAATATCTGTAATGGTTTTTAGCGGTGATGAAAATCTCCTTTCTATTTCTTTTCCCAGTTCTGAAAACCGAGTCACATCTCCCGGCGGAATAACCCCCAGGGTGTCGGGCGTGGCATTCAACAGCATAACAGCTCCCCTCCCTGCAGACCGGTAATAAATTTTCATCAGGTCACCTACACTGCGTCTTTTTGCTTCATTGGCAGGCGACCAGAACCAGTTATGATTATATAGTGGCACATCACATTCCAGCGGCGACCAGGTATCCCCATCCGGATTACCCTGAACGGCAGTAGCAACACCTGTTTGTAAATCAGCGCTGTTGATACCATTCCATGCAGGATAGGGTGCATAGCCCTCTTCATTTCCTACCCATCTTATACTTGCCTGAGGGCTTTGAAATATCACCGCATCTTTGGCATATTTTTCAAGGATATCTTTTACATCTATTACGCAGTTTCCGTCAAACCAAACCTCTGTGATTGTTCCATAATTTGTCAGCAACTCAGTTAGCTGTTGCCGGTATATCCTGTTGTATGCTTCCTGCTTCGAAGGATCACTGGTTCGTCCGCCACTACCCAAACCAGCGCCCCATTTATCGTCACCGGGATACAGGTACAAACCTAATTTTAATCCATATTTTTTGCAGGATGCCGAAATCTCTGCCACCAGGTCACCCTTCCCTGCTTTCCATGGAGTATGGCTCACATTATAGTCGGTTGTTTCAGTGGGCCACCAACAGAAACCACCCACATGTTTGGCCACAAAAATAATTTGCTTTGCACCGAATGACTGAGCCACTTTGCACCAGTCGTCTGTGTTTAAATTATAAGGATTTATCCTCCTGAGGTCGGTTGTGAAATTATCATACTCTCTTCCCTGCCAGGTAGCCATACCAAAATGAATGAACATAAGGCGTTCCTGCTCATGCCAGGCATATTGCTGGGGCGAAGGTTTTGCCAAATGAACTGCCTGTTCACCCCGTTTGGGTGAACAGCCGGAGATAAAAAAAACGAATAGAAGATACATGAAAAAGTTTACAGAAATTCTTCTCATACTAATCGGACTTATTGGGTTTGAAAAAATTCGGGGGTTCGATATTTTACGGTTTGAATATGCTCGCAATACAACACCAATTCTCCTTCGTTCTTAAACACTTCATAACTGGCTCTGTATAAACCCATGTCTTTATATTTCGGTTGCTTATCCAAATCCGTTTTAATTGTATAAATAGTATCATTAATAAAAACAGGTTTGATGAACCGGAGTTTATCATAGCCGTAACTAAACGCGTTTACACAATTAGTAGCCACCAGTCCAAGACCCGCACTGAACACAAAAGCACCGGCGATTAATCTTTTCCCGAAGATACCCTGCTCATGCGCAAAAATATCGTCGGCCACATAAGGGTGCATATCCAATACCAATGCATTGAACTGCATACTTTCTCCTTCACTAATGGTTCTCCGTATAGACCGAATGCGCTTCCCGATTTGTATATCTTCATAAAACCAGTCTTCCGCATTCCAGATGGGGATGTCTTTATGTTTAGATGGATCAGGATTTGGGTTCATCATTATATTTGAATTTGAGATTGAGAAAGATTGATGAAAGATTGAAGTAGCATAATTTGTTCCGCATTATTTGAATCCTATTATAACCTCCCCGCTTTTCGGTTCCGGATATCTTTTTACCATAACCATCTCTCCGTTCTTCCACTCTGCTTCTATCTGCTTGCTACCCGGTATATGTAATTTAAATTTCACATTCCACTCTTTCGGCCAGGCTGGTAACAGATACACATCATCTGCGTTCGTTTGCAGCAGCATTGCCTGGATGGTATTGATATAATTTCCCGCATGGCACTGGTCGGGTGTATAATCATAGTTGGGTCCCCAAAATCCCGGGAAACGGAATCTTTTATCATAAGCCAATCCATTCGATTTCATAATTTTTGAAGCGCTGTCTGTCAAACCCAATAAAGCTGCCTGGATCCCGGTTTGCTGCCAGCCGGCATAGGGTCTGCTCTTATCTTTAAAAGTATTGATGGCTATTTCATTATCTTCTTTACCCACGCCATACATGCGGAAGGGGAATATGGGATAAAGTTCCGGATACTCTACATTTATGATGCTTTTATAATCCTGGATGGGAAGTAATAACCTTTTTTCATTCTTCGTTGTCTGAGGTAAAGCGGGGAGTGCAGGAAGCATCTTATTACACAGATTCAGCACCGCAGTATCCTTCGTTAATTCCAAAGTTCTTTTGATAACAACAGAGAGACCTGCAATATCAGGCGCAGGGTTCACACCATTGATATAAGTTTCACAGGCCTGGGCAGGGGTAATTAATAATTTACCGCTTGCATCATGATAGTAATGGTTTTGATAATACAACAGCACTTCCTTAATAAAAGGAATCGTCTTTTCATACAACATCATTTTATCCCCGGTGTAGGCATAAAAATCGAGCAGATAATTTCCCATCTCCAGACCGGTAATAATAAGGTCTTTTATATACGGGTTTGTGGAGATACCGGGCTGAAGGTTCGTCCTGTTCCAGCCAATATCCCCGCCTCTCCACGCACCCCAGAAATGCATCGTCTCATTAAAGCGGGCTCCTTCCTGCTTATAAAACTTCCATGTCATTTTTCTCATGACCGGCAAAAGATCGAGATAGAATTTTATAAAGGGTTGTATCAGATCGAAGTCGCCTGAAGCCAACATGGGATAGTAGATCAGCCTTGTATTTTGCCACCAGTATGCACCACCCCACAGACGCACATCGGCAGATTTGCCCGACACCCTTCCGATGGATTGATTGTAGGTATCCAATACCAATGATGCACCGTTAAACTTTACGGGCAATTGGCCTCGTCCGCCTATGGCGTTTACATATCGCTGCAGGATATAACCTCTGTTTAAGATTTGTAATGTATCATTTAATTTTGAATCACCGGCGCCAAAAAAAACGTAGCTTCTGTTCCAGAAATCCGACCACCATTTCCTGTGATTGTTCAGCAGGATATTCTCTTTGACTTTATTCGTCTTATCAGCCAGTTGGCGAAGTTGATTCATATACGCTACTTCCGTTGCTGTTTGGCGAACCAAAACAGTGGTTTTAATTTCAAAGTGCTTTTGGACTTTCGCTGAAACCAAAACCGTATCATTTAGAGGCCTTAATCCCACGCCGGCAACCATAGCGCCGGTGGTTCTGTTTATTAATGGATTGGTAATACCATCATTAAGCAGATCATTGGCTTTCATCAGTTCATTCCAAAACACATTGTTCCTGTTTCGGTGATACCACACAATACAATCCTCCATTCTCATGGTCTGATCTGCTTCCATAAAGGGCTTGAAAGGCATTTCATTATCTCCGTATTCTGCCAAATATTCGTCTTTATTCCAGTTCCTGGTTTCTTTTCGCCAGATATTATTGGTTACATATATTTTTACCGGAACTGCCGAAGTTCCTGAGATAAGCATTACGGGATGGTTGGCGTCTACTCTGCAACGAATATCTGCAATAGAATTTTTTATACGGAAGATGCCTTCATCCAGTAAGAGTTCTTCTTTGTAACCTTTACCCATGGTGATGATATCAGGTTCGAATCTTATGGTTAGCTTCCCCACTTTAATGGGATTATCCATACCATCCCGACTGTCGGATGTAGCCAGATAACATTGTATAGTGCCATCTTTATTAGTCCATACTTGTGCCGTGATGTCTCCGTTGCCCAGGGGAAGAGAACTCCAGGAGTCTGATCCCGGTTCGTTGAATTTCAGATTAAAATCTTCCACCGATTGTCCGGTGGAATGAAAAACAGAAAGGAAGTAACCCAAAAAGAGACTAAATAATTTTTTCATTAGTTGGTTATTAAAACATAATGCTATTTCTAACCGCCGACTTTTTTAAATAAGGACATTGTAACCCACAACCCATATTGTGTTTTGCAGGCGTCTTCATAGTTTACTATGTGAAAAAAAATATCAATTCATTCAAACCTGTTTCAACACTCAATATTTCAAATCATGAATTATCCTTTCAAACTCAACTTACAAACCAAACTCCTTAGTGATTTTTTCATTATCCTCCCCTAACCCCGGTGCACCTTTTTCAGAAATAAACCTTTTGCCACCCACTCTTACCGGGCAACGGGTTGTTCTTACCTTCAAACCTTGCGATTTCACCCACTGCTCCATTTCCAGAATCCGGTAACTTTGGCTTTCTAACAAATCTTTATAATCATATACATCAGCGCACCAAATGTCTGCTGGTTCCAGTACCGATAACCAGTCTGCCGTAGACTTTTGTAAAAACCGTTCCTGTAAAATCCTTTTAATCTCATCTCTCTTCATAAACCAGTCGTTAATATCTGTGTACTTATTCAAAGCATCCATTTCCATCAACTCACCTAATTTAATCACCGACCCCATTGCCATAGCGATATAGCCATCTGATGTACGATAAATACCATAAGGAGCAGCGATATAAGCATGTGCACTGTTCACCTCACTCCTAACGGGTAGTTCTTTGCCATCATTCAAATAACAGGTCAATACCTCAAATTGGAAGTCCAGCAGGCTCTCCAGCATGCTTACCTGTATCAATGCGCCTTCACCGGTTTGCATACGTTGAAATAACGCAGCCAATATACCCTGAGTTAAATGAGTGCCTGCAACAATATCGGCAGTGGCTACACCCATAGGTACCGGTGGCTGATTCGAGTTGCCAGACAGATATGTAATGCCTGAAACCGCCTGCAGCAATAAATCCTGACCAGGCAAATGACTCCACGCTCCTTCCTGACCGTAGCCGCTAATCTCTCCATAAACTATCGAAGGATTCATTGATTTGACGTTCTCATAATCTAATCCAATACGCTTCATAACACCGGGTCGAAAATTGTGCATAACCACATCTGCCCCGGCAATTAATTTTTTGATAGCTTTCAGGGAGGCTTCCTCTTTTATGTCTGCAGCAAAACTTTCCTTATTTCTGTTGATCGCATGAAAAATGGTAGACTCACCGCCCTCGGGTTTTACATCCGACACATAAAGCATCCGGCAAATATCACCGGTTCCCGGGCGTTCAATTTTTATGACACGGGCTCCCATATCTGCCAATCGCAAACTAGCACTCGGACCAGAAAGAAACTGACTAAAATCCAACACCAAAATATCATCTAATAGCTTACTCATAGTTAATCTTAACCTAAAAAGAGTTTAATAGTTTCGTTACCAGATCCCACTTCTGGTGCAGGTTTATCCGATTTTAATACTTTTTTGTTGATACGAATCGGGCACCGGGTGGTCAAAAAGGATTTACCCTTATTTAATATCACTCTCTGTTCCATCTCCAAAATCTGATAGCCCTGAGAAGCTTCCATCTCTTTCCAGTTTAAAACAGGCATGATCCATAAATCTAAAACAGCCGCCTTATCTAACCAGTACTGGTTGGGGTGGTCCAAAAGACGCCTGGCAATAATTGCCTTTATCTCATCACGTTTTACAAAAGCTTCATCCTCCCTATAATCTTGTAACGCCCCCAATTGCAATATTTCATTCAGTTCACTCAAAGGCATCATTGCAATAGCCAAATAGCCATCTGCAGTTTTATATATTCCATAGGGAGCACTCAACAGTGGGTTTCCATTACTAATTTCCGATCGCATGGGAAGTTTTCTGCTTTGGAAATAAGTCGTCAAAAATTCAAACTGAAAATCTATAAGCGATTCCATTAAACTCAGTTGTAACAGAGATCCTTTACCCGTTTTTTTTGCTTTTATCAGTGCGGCAATAATAAACTGAGCGGCCTGGTTACCACATAAATAATCCCCCATTGCCAATCCGAAAGGAGTTGGCGGATCATTTTTATTACCAGTGGTATAGGTTAATCCCGAAAGAGACTGCAATAATAAATCCTGTCCGGGTTTATTTTTCCATGGTCCGTTTTCGGAATATCCTGAAATTTCTGTGTAGATGATAGAAGGATTAATGCGTTTTACCTCTTCGTAATTCAATCCCTTTCTTTCCATCACACCCGGACGGAAATTGTGAATGATTATATGAGCATTACGAATCAATTTTCTCAACCACTGCAAATCTTCTTCACGATTTAAGTCAACAGCAAAGCTTTCTTTATTTCGGTTGATAGTATGGAATAACAGAGAACTATCATCCACCCACATGTTTTTTATGGATAGCTTCCTGCCGGCCTCACCGGTTTCCGGTCGCTCTATTTTAATCACCCGCGCTCCCAAATCCGCCAGTCTCAGACCGGCACAGGGTCCAGCAAGGTATTGACTAAATTCAAGTACTATAATATCTTTTAATGGTAATTGCATTCCTTCATTTGAGTTTAATTTCTGATCTCAATATTCATTCACAATGAAATATTTCTTCCATATCTGCCCACCATTCACCCACTGCCCTGCTCTCTAATGGCTCCTGGCAGGGTTTACATACATCCCACCATTTTTGAGTAAGGGGATCTGCCGCCATTTTTTTCATGTCTGAAGCGTAATCATCACCGATATATTCAAAATAGCTGAACAGAAGATTGTCTTTGTGATAAATGGTGTAATTCCGGATATTGCATTGTTTAATCATAGCTAAAACATCCGGCCAGACTGTAGCATGTAGTTTCTTGTATTGTTCCAGTTTTTCAGACTTTACTTTAATTACTGAACCATAGCGTTGAACTCTCATAAGTATCTTCGGTTATATATGAACGGTATATTATATTCCGGGCACTATTTTTCGGTGTAACTGAATGGTAAATCATGATAAGACCTAATCAGGGCCGCTATATTACGCGCATCTCCTTCAAAGTTTTCAACCGGTTTGGAAAGATAATATTTAACCGGCGGCATCATGGATCCCAGCGCAGGCTTTGTAAACCCATATAATCCGATTCCCTCTTTTACCGCATAGGGAATGAGTTCAGTAGGGTTCTGTCTGTTCCAGTTTGCCAGGCAGGTAATTAATTCAATTCCCGGGTTGATGATTTCCTTAACCGCTCTTGTCGTGTCCATATCTCCGGCTTCATTCATCAGCCAGTCCACCTCATTCAGCATTTCTGAACCCACAATTTCTTTACTGTTCAATTCATAACAAGTTAGCCAGATCAAACAATCTGGTCTGTTACCCTTTACAACATCTCTGATACGTCTCCAGACTCTGTCAATTGCTCTTCGCCGAAACTCCAATTCAATTTCCGGGGTTATTTTCTCTTTGCCCGGAAAAGTAGTTCCCATTAGCTCTTTATACATCACTTCTTCACATGGCATCCACCTTAAAGGTGGCAGGGGGTCTTTTCCTCCTCCGGGGTTATAAAACCAATCGAGCATGATGCCATCCACTCCGGTCCGTTTTACTACATCTTCTATCGAGGCACATAAATAATCAATATACTTATTGGTAAAAGGAATTTGTTGTCCATCCATCTTATATGTCAAATCCGGATGATCTTCCTCCCATTTATTATTTGCCCCTACACAGAAATACGCAAATACTTTCATTCTTTTTTTATGGGCAAGATTAACTGTTTCAGGAAGAAAGTTGTGTTTCAAACCCGGTTGTGGCGGCACCACCCCATTTCTGTACCAGGCGTATCCGTTACAGGAAACACCAAAAGAGTGTATCACATTAGCCCCCATATCTTCAAACCATTTTACATGCTTTTTAGGATTCGCATCAGCCCATAGTCCCGGGCGTGCAAAACCATGTGCCCCTCCTTCTCCCCAGTTGAAATCAATATTAAATGCTTTGATACGGTTTATTCCGGGAGAGATTGGTTCATCATAGAGAAAATGACTCCCCCCCCTAACTATTGAAGTGCCTAACAAAAGAGAACCTGCACCCCAAAAAGAAGATTTTATAAAGGTTCTTCTGGACAAGTTTGCAATCTTTAATGTATTATTCGATTCCGGCATAATAGAATTTTTCTAATATAAATCACCATGACAAACTTAAGTTTCATGTTAAAGAAAATGGTTAAGCATTTTAATAATTTTATAAAGTATTTTAACATGATTTTTTTTCATTCCGATGAGTTGACATAATTAATTCCATTTAAAATGAATTAAGATGTTTAAATAACTTGATGAAAAAACTTATTTATTTAATTGATTAACAATGCTCTTAATTTTTAATCGATAAACAACCATTTATGAAACCTGAACTGATTATTGATGCCCCTATCATGGGCGAGAAAAAGATTTGGGTGAAAAAAGTTAATAAACCTCATTTTGATCATCCTTTCCACTACCACAAACTTTGTGAACTAACCTGGATAGAAAAAAGTCATGGCAAATTAATTATAGGTGATTATGTGGGAAACTTTGCTGAGGGAGAAATTATTCTTACCAGTCCGGGGTTACCGCATTTATGGCGATGTGATCCTATCTATTATAAGAAAAATAAAAACCTCTTTACTAAAGCAATTGGATTATATTTTCCAGTTGAATTTATAGCTAAAATTTCTGATGACACACAGAGTATACACAGATATAATGATCTCATTCAAAAAGCAGAAAGAGGACTAAGATTTTATGGTCATACCAAACTGATCATTAATATTAAAATTAGGGACCTAATCAAAACAAACGGACTTCAGCAGCTTGGTATTTTTTTGCAGGTAATAGATATACTTTCAAGATCAGAAGAATATGAATTTCTGGCCAGTGTAGGCTTCAAAAAGGCTTCGGGTATCAACGATGTAGAACGATTTAATGAAGTTTACCAATTTCTGTTAAAAAATTTTCACCGGGATATAATGCTTGAGGAGGTTGCCCGGGTTTGTAATATGTCTTCAAATTCATTTTGCCGGTTTTTCAAACAAAAAACACAAAAGACTTTTACCTTTTTTTTGAATGAATTAAGGATTGGGCATGCCAAAAAACTATTACAAAACGAGAATTATTCAATCAAAGATATTTGTTATGAATGTGGCTACAATAACCCGGTACATTTCTTCAACATCTTTAAACGGATTGTAAAACAAACTCCAAAGGAATTCAGGACAAATATTTTTAAAATGAATCTTACATAACATAATGACTTAAAAAAAACTTTTATTACCAGTAAAGCATTAATAACCTATCCTGATAACATTCCCCGGGTACAGTTATTTTTTGATTATTTGCAGGCAGGCTTTCAACTGAAAGTACTTCACCATTTTCCGGGTTAATCCAAATAAGTTTTGTTGTTGTTTTTAAAGTCAAAGTAATCTCCCGCGGATTGGGGAAATAACCAATAGCACTATTTTTACCGAAAGCAAAACCCGCTCTGTCTGTAGTATAATATCCACCCCATCCCGAAACAAGTATTTCTTTATCAAGGTCAGGTTTGTATGTCATCCATGGGATTGTGTCAAGAATTTGTTTTACTATACTCAAAGCTTTAGCTGCGGGAGAATCCCATTGATCTTTCCAACCTTTCCCCATATTCCAGACCGGATTGTTTCCCATAAACCCTCCTGTAGCCCCTCCGCAAACCGCCCACCACTGCTCACTGCGTTGTTGCTGAGGAGAAGAATCCCACTCATTTTCATAAGTAGATTCTATCATAATAAATGGTTTTTCAGGCGCCATTAAGTATTCTCGCTGGATAGCATCCGTCAGGACCCCATAGTGATATACGTTAGATAAATTCATCCATCCGGCATCCTGATATATTATCCTTGGAGAAGTAAACGGGTGGCAATGTGCAGTTATAATTGATTTGTTATTAACAGACAAAATAGTCTGAGCAATAACATTAAGATGATCCCATGCTTTATCGGGATTATGATCGCCACCTATAATCCAAATAATATTTGGCCGGTGTGCATACCGTTTTGCAACAAATAAGGCATATTTTCTACAAGCTTCAACACCATTTTGTAAAAGTACATTATACCATCCATCACCCACATCCAAATAACCAAGATAAGCAGGTGCGAGTAATAAAGTAACTCCAGCCTTTTCTGCTACGCCAACCAAATAATCTAATCTCTTGAAATATTCTTCATTTGGGGTACGTAAATCATTTGGCACCAGAAAAGGGGCTATATTGCCTTCAGTTGTAGCCGGAGCTTTATCACTATACTTTCTTTCCAGGATATTAACTATTAAAGCATTGATCCCCTGCTTAGCACGATGTTCAATAAATGCCCTGGCATCTTTCAAATCAGGTTGTACTAATAATGACCATGCCGCATCGCCGTTAAGCCAATATGGTTTGCCCATTTTATCAAGCAGGAAACGGTTTCCTTTTTGAACAGAAAAAGGCCATGGATAATTATTTTCTGCTTTGCTGGTGCATGGTAATAACCCTGCCAATAAAAACAAAACAAATCCTAAAAACAAAATAAACTTTCGCTGCATTTGTATTACTTCAAGTTATTTAGATTACTGATATCAAATTAAAATAAGAGAATGTAAGCTAAAAAAAGTACACGATTTTTCAACTATCAATTTTAATTAAAATTATACCCCAACATTTAAAATTTTTACTATAAACTGAGTGTATTTTCCTCAATATTAATTTAAGTTTAAATAGGTCTTAAATCCTAACTTTGGCATTATGCTTAAAACACTCCATATTCTGGCAGCAAGTTTCAGGCTTGCCTGGCAGGAACTGAAAAGCAATAAACTGCGAACTTTTCTTTCTCTTTTTGGAGTTACCATCGGCATATTTTGCATCATTGGAGTATTAACAACCGTTGACAGCCTGGAGCGTAATATCAAAGACGGCATAAATGCTTTGGGGTCTAATACAATTTATATAGATAAGTGGGATTATTCCCAAGGTGGAAATGGCGACTACCCCTGGTGGCGGTATGTAAAACGGCCTGAACCCAAATACGAAGAAATGCGTTTGATCAGAGCAAAAACTGACGGTATAGAAAAAATCGCATTTACATTAAATGTAGGAAACCAGAATGCCGTATATGAAAAGGATATGATACAGAATGTGAACCTCTATGGGGTAACGGAAGATTTCAATAGTATCCAGCCTTTTGAAATTGAATACGGAAGATATCTTTCCCAGTCAGATATGGAAAGAGGAACAGCTACCGCAGTAATTGGCTATGAAAATGCGGAAAAACTTTTTGGATCACCGGAGCTTGCAGTAGGTAAAAATATTTCAATCAAAAATAAAAGGTTAACTATTGTTGGAGTTATAGAAAAACAAGGCAAGAGTCTGCTGGTAGGCGGATGGAGCTTTGACAATAGTTTTATTCTCCCCTATAAATTTTTCAGAACTCTTTACGAAGAGAAATATTCTCAACCCAAGTTCATGGTGCAAGGTAAGCCCAATATTTCTACTGATGGATTTAAAGATGAACTGAAGGGTACGATGAGGGCAATTCACCGTCTCAGTCCCAGTGAGGAAGATGATTTTTCGCTCAATGCTGTTAGCGATTTTAGTGATGCCATTACTAAACTTTTCTCTAGTATTAAATTAGGCGGCTGGCTGATTGGTTTACTTAGCCTTGTTGTCGGTGCTTTTGGTATTGCTAATATTATGTTTGTTACTGTAAGGGAGCGTACACCTGTTATTGGTTTAAAAAAAGCTATCGGCGCTAAAAAAAGAACTATTCTTTCCGAGTTTTTACTTGAATCTGCTTTTATATGCTTTATTGGCGGTGCTATAGGTTTAATACTGGTGTATCTGTTAGCTAAAATATTGAGTGGTCCATTAAATTTTAATGTATATATTTCTTATCCCGTTCTTTCTTTAGCCATAAGTATATGCATCGTAATTGGTATCCTCGCCGGCATTATCCCGGCAACAATTGCAGCCCGTATGGATCCGGTTGCTGCTATACGGTCCAAGTAAGTATCAGTGTAATAGTTGACTGTTTGTTGTTTATAGTTTATTGTTTGCCGTTTTTCATTTCACATTGAAATACAATGTAGTTACTTAAAAAGATTTCATTTATAATATACTACGGGAATAATTTTTTCGTTAGAGTGATGAAACGTATCGTTAAATCACAAAAAATTATCCTATGATAAAGTTTGTATACGTTGTTTCGCTGGCTATTACATCTTTTCTCCTTTTTATTTTTTCGAAAGAAAAGGAAACAAGGGTCTATAATGACAAAGTGATTGGTAAAATAGAAATTATCAAAGATTCAACAAGGAATTATCTTGGTGTTATTACCAGCGATCATAAAATTTTATATCCTTCTTCATTGGGTGAAGATGTTGTATTAACCGCGGGACAAAAAGTAGTTATCTGCTATGCTGTTGATTCTTCTTTATTTGTTTCGGAGAATGCTCCTATTCCAGTGCATATTGAAACGGTCAGTTATTTGAAGGACTGAGGAAGCATTTTAAAATAGTGAATGATAAGCCACACAATCCGGTAACTTTGCCAGATGCAAGAGTTTAAGCGCAATGTTACCATAATCGCTATCGAATCTTCCTGCGACGAAACATCGGCAAGTGTTTGCCGTAATGGCGAAATCCTCTCCAATATCGTTGCTTCTCAAAAAGTTCACGAGCAATATGGTGGTGTTATACCCGAGCTCGCCTCAAGGGCACATATTCAGCATATTGTGCCGGTTGTTGATCTGGCTGTTAAAAAAGCAAATATATCACTTACGGAAACAGACGCTATCGCTTTCACACAGGCGCCGGGCTTAATAGGTTCATTACTGGTAGGTTCCCAATTTGCCAAATCCCTGTCATTAGCATTGAACAAACCTTTAATTCCGGTGCATCACATGCAGGCCCATGTATTGGCTAATTTAATCAGTAACCCCAGGCCTGCATTTCCATTCCTTTGTCTTACAGTTAGCGGTGGTCATACACAAATTGTGTGCTGCCAGTCGCCACTTAATATGAAGGTTATAGGCGAAACCATAGATGATGCAGCCGGAGAAGCATTTGACAAATCTGCAAAACTTCTTGGTCTGCCTTATCCCGGAGGGCCACTAATAGACAAACATGCAGCAACGGGTGATGCTACCCGCTTCTCTTTTCCCGAACCACAAATAGAAGGGTTAAACTTCAGTTTCAGCGGACTAAAAACTTCTATTTTATATTTTTTGAAAAACGCTGGTAAAAGCAATATTTATAAAGAACAATTCCTTGCATCACCGGAAGAACAGCAGTTATTTATCAATAATAACCTGGACGATATTTGTGCATCTGTTCAACACCGCATCATTTCTATTCTTTTAAACAAACTAAAAAAAGCTGCTGCTACTACCGGTATCCGGGAAATATGCCTTGCAGGTGGCGTATCGGCGAACCGGGGATTGAGGACGGCATTTGAAAAGCTGGGTAATGAATCAGGATGGAATATTTATATCCCTGCTTTTGAGTATTGCACAGATAATGCTGCAATGATTGCCATAACGGGATATTACAAATTTCTTGCAGGAGAAACATCTGATGATCTTTCAATAACAGCAACAGCAAGAGCAGAATGGTAACTTCCAGATCTATCTGCAAATGGAATAAATTTTTACAGAGAAAATTTAGTTTCCCCAAAAATCATAATAATTATACCATTGTTCAGGATAGCTCCTTACCTTCTCCTCCATTCCTGCTGCAAAATCCAGCAGCATTTTCCTGATGGCAATGTTTTTATCTGAAAAATCATACGTGAGGATTGGAGTAGAGTAAAAGTGATAAAACGTAGTACTCTCTTTCATAGCAAATACAAAACAAACAGGGGATTTAAATTGTGCTGCCACAATAAATGGTCCGGCAGGAAACCTGGCTTCCTTACCTAAAAACGGAATTTTAATCACTCGGTTCCCTTCAAGGAACCGGTCGGCATGCATGCATACAATTTCATTATTCTTCAATGCTTCGTTAATAGCATAAATATGGGAAAGATCATCTTTAATAACAATAATATTTGCACTGCTTTTGCCTGCAACATCCTGCAGGTATTTTTTAATCTTTTGATGCTCACCATCAAACATTACAACATTTATTTTAGTATGCAGCCGCTCCAACAAATGACCTGCCGCCTCCCAATTGCCAATATGAGAACTTAGAAGCAACCCACCCCTGCCCAACTGCACCATCTCATGCAAATGTTCCTCACCATCAAAATCAAAAGAAAAACGGTTTGCCATTCCCGACATAACAGCTATCTTATCTATCAGGCTTTGTCCAAATGCATAATAATTACGATACAATAATAACAGCGATTTCCAGTAGCTATAGCCAAGTCGCCTGCGATATAGTTCGAGTATTATACCGGAAGATTTTCCGGCAAAGAAAAAATAATAAAAGGAAACTAACCTTAACAGCAAATAAGCCGGATGCAAACCCATTCGTTTGAGCACAGATACAAATATACTATACCCTAATTTGTTACCTCTTGATTTGCCCTGCCACGACGGCATTATGCCATTTCTTTAGAATTTACACGGGAAATTACATAGTTGTAAAAATCGCCGAAAGTAGTTATACCGGTAAAGTCCTCTGGTTTTACTTTAAAAGAAAAATTATTTTCAATTACTACCACCAAATCAATATAATCCAGGCTATCCAACTCCAGAATATCCTTCAGATTGCCTTCGGGGGTTATCCTGGCTTTATCTACTTCAAATTCTTCAGACAGGAAATGGTTGATCTTCTTAATGATTTGTTCATTCTGTGTCATAAGCAACTATATTTTCCATTTTCTGACAATGAGGGTCGAATTAGTTCCGCCAAAGCCAAAAGAGTTCGACAAAAATACATCTATATTTCTTCCCGCCGTAGTTTTTACTATATTCAATTTTGCAGAATCTTCGTCTGGAGTTTCAAAATTAATATTAGGCGCTAAAAAACTGTTGTGCATCATCAGCAATGAGTAAACAATTTCACTGGCGCCTGCCATCCAGCATTCATGGCCAGTCATTGATTTAGTAGAACTTACGGGAACTTCGGTATCACCAAAAACGGTGTACAATGCTTTTGCCTCACTGGCATCGCCGGCAGGTGTAGAGGTGGCATGGGCATTGATATAATCAACATCTGCGGCATTAATACCGGCATCCCTGAGTGCCATCCTGAGCGAACGTACCGGCCCTCCAACCGTGGGGTTGGATATATGCTCACCATTGGATGAAAAACCATATCCAATTACTTCTCCAAGTATTGTTGCCCCCCTTTGCATAGCAGATTCAAGGCTCTCCAGTATCACAGTGGCCCCACCTCCGCTCGGTATAAGTCCGTCCCTGTTCCTGTCAAATGGCCTGGATGCTTTTTCAGGTTCATTTTCATGAACAGAAAATGCAGAAAGTGCATCAAAATTCCCCATGGAATTAATATTTACTTCCTGGGCGCCACCAGCTACAATGCGATCCTGCAAGCCTGTTTTGATGAAGTGATACCCCAGACCTATGGCATGAGAACCACTGGCACATGCTGCACTAACTGTAAAATTTACCCCTTTCAATTTGAATATTGTTGAAAGGTTCATTGTAATGGTTGAATTAAGCGTTTGGAACACAGAAGCTGACCCCAGCAGCATGGTATCTTTTTTCTCCCTCAAAATATCAATAGCATCAATTACCGGTTTGGCAGAACTGTCATTACCATAAATTATTCCCATTTCATGATCGGCAATATAATCCTCATCAATACCTGCTATGCGCATCGCTTCAAGTGTGGCCATATAAGCATATTCACCCTGTTCGGGCAACATGATTCTTGCCCTCCTGTCGAGCAGTTCTTTTAAAGACGGCCGCTCCAGGAATCCGGTAAGTCCCGACCTGTAGCCCATTTCTTTACGGGCCGGATCAAGTACAATACCCGACCTGCCCGTGTAGAGCGAAGTCTTCACTTCTTCAAGGTTTTTTCCTATGCAGGAATAAATCCCCATACCTGTTATCACTACTCTTCTGTTCATAATCAGGAATACATTCCCCCGTTAATAGATAAAACTTCACCGGTAATATAAGACGATTCTGGTGATGCAAAAAAACCTACTGCATGAGCAACTTCCTCAGGCTCACCAAACCTGTTCACCGGAATGAGATTTTTCAATTGCTTTTCATCAAGTCCCTCTGTCATATCAGTTTTAATAAAACCAGGTGCAATGGCATTTACTGTTATATTTCTTTTTCCAACTTCCTGTGCAAGTGCTTTAGTTGCAGCAATTACTCCTCCTTTGGCAGCAGAATAATTGGTTTGTCCCGGCAAACCTTTCAACCCTGAAAGAGATACGATATTAATAATCCTTCCATACCTCCTGATTAACATATTCTGTATGACCAGTCGTGTTACATTAAAAAAACCGTTCAAACTGGTTCCAATCACATTATCCCATTGTTCATCCTTCATCCACATCAGTAATACATCTTCTTTTATTCCCGCGTTATTTACCAGCACTTCTATAGGATGATCCGGGTTAGCTTCAATCCATTTTCCCAATACTTCCATAACTGCATTCCGGTCTGCAACATCAAATTTCAGCAATGAGGCACTTCCTCCCCTCTCTTCTATCAGGGATAAAGTTTTTTGAGCTTCGGATTCATTGCCTTTAAAATTTACTAAAATATGGTAGCCCATACCGGCAAGTTTAATACATACCGCTCTCCCTATACCTCTTGACCCGCCTGTTATTAATGCACACTTCATTCGTATCATTTGCCTTTTTAATGGTCGAATGAAACACTTATTGGCTCATTCGCATCATTTGTGTGTAAAATAATATTTTTATATGAAAGAGAATCTTATTGCACCAATGCCTTACTCACATTATTATGTGTATTGAGAACGTCAAAGTCGTTTTCGAGGAAATACTTCTTTACATTCTCCAGTTGCTTATAAGGAGGTGTATCATCTACAAATTTGGGAAACAGTTTTCTTACGGCTGTATAAACTTTGTTTGTAACGGGTGAAAGCCTGGAAGCACAGTTAGCATAATCTATAGCCTGTAGCACTGTTACCATTTGAATAGTCAATACTTCGAAGGTATTATCAATAATCTTTTTTGTCAGCAATGCCGCATTACATCCCATGCTTACTATATCCTGATTATCGTTGTTATTGGGAATACTATGCACATACATAGGGAAAGATAAAGTTTGGTTTTCAGCAACTGTGGAGGTAGCCGTAAACTGCATACCCTGCATTCCAAAATTGAGACCTAACACACCAAGATTAACAAAAGGCGGAAATTTTTCATTGAGTTTGTTATTCAGCAGATAGTTAAGCTGGCGTTCAGCAAGCATGGAAAGTTTGGTAATTGCAGTTTTCAATTTATCCATCTCCAATGATACATAATCACCATGAAAATTACCCCCGTGAAAAATATTATGGTTTTCATGATCAATTACAGGGTTGTCATTTACGGAATTCAGTTCATCTGTCAATACTTTTTCGGCATGGGCAATAGTGTCGTGAATAGGTCCCAAAACCTGGGTAACACAACGTAATGAATAATATTCCTGCACTTTATCTTCAAACACATCATGTTTAATATTTTCAGGATTGTACAAATATTCTGACCTGCTCCTGATCAGCATACTATCTTTCAGTACTTCACGAAGCATTGCCGCTACTTCATTTTGCCCCTTATGCTTTTTAACAATATTCAGTTCGCGGGAAAAATGATCATCATAAGCTTCCACCACTTCGTTGGTCATTGCAGAAAGCAATACAGAATACCGCAATAATTTTTTGGCATATATGATATTGAGTAGCCCAATTCCTGTCATGGCAGAAGTGCCATTAATGATAGCTAAGCCTTCCCGGATATGTATTGAGAGTGGTTTAATATTATATTCCTTAAATACTTCTGCTGAAGGTCTTGGTTTACCGTTCACCAACACTTCACCTTCACCAATAAGTACAAGAGCAAGATGGGCGAGTTGTACAAGGTCGCCACTGGCCCCCACACCACCATGTTCAAATATGCAGGGAGTAATATTATTATTAATAAGAGATTTCAAAACTATCGCTACATCGGTATGTACACCGGAATAGGCCTGAGCGATACTGTTGAGACGCGCAACCATCAGGGCCTTTGCAAGTGCAGGGGAAAGAAAGTTGCCACTCCCCGAGCAATGGCTCCTGATGAGATTGTACTGAAGCTGTAATACATTTCCCTGGCTTACTTTATATTGAGCCATAGGGCCAAACCCTGTATTAATCCCGTAAATGAGTTTTTGATCTGAAAAATGAGAAAGAAAACGAAAGTTGGCTTCCATTTTCTCAATTGTCTGCGTACTAATCTCAATTTTCGTGTCTTTTAAAACTATATCCGCAAAATCATCTAAGGAAAGTGTTCTGACTCCGACATTTATCATTGCACTAAATTATAATTCTGTTAACTTACAAGTAAAAGCAAAAAAAATAAATAATAGTAAATGTATCAAATATTTCTCCACACCGGATACCAGGAATACCGGTTTTGCCGGCAAATCTGCCCTATCTTCTGTCAATAAATTTCACAGGTTTCCGGCTGGTTTCCGGAAACTGTAACTTCCTGAGGTCTTCTTCAAAGATATATCTGATCTGGGGGGTAACTCTTAGTTTAGCCTGCAGATATGCCCTGATACGATGATCTGTTTCTTCACCAGTTCGATCAGCATATACATGCAGCAATACCTCATCGGTACCTATCTCATTTGAATATACCTCTACAACATAATCCTTTACATCTTCCATACCATTGAGCAAATCAAATAGCGCCGGGGCAAATAGTGTAGTGCCTTTAAATTTTATCATTTGTTTCTTTCTCCCAATAACCGGAGACAGCCTCCGGGTGTTTCTTCCACAGCCACATTTATCCTGATAAGCTATACAAATATCGCCTGTTTTATAACGCAGCAAGGGCATTCCTTCTATCCCAAGAGTAGTAATGGTTACCTCACCGGGTTCACCGCTTTTTACAGGTTGATTGAATTCATCCAGAAGTTCAACAATCAGCAAATCCGGTTGTAAATGCCCCCCCCTTCCTTCTCCACATTCTGTAAAAGCCGTTTGCATCTCTGTAGAAGCATAAGTCGAATACAATTTTATATCCCATTTCTCCGCTATCTTATTAGCCAGTACATTTGGGGTAAGGTCAGGGTTCCTTATATTTTCCCCTATACAAATGGCTTTTTTTACTGATGTTTCGTTGGGGCTTATGCCACGCTCCTCTGCGTAATGCAGCAACTTTACAATAAAAGAAGGTACAGCTACAATTGCCGTAGGTTTTAGTCTAAAAATAGTTTCCCATTGTACAGATGGAACTCCCGGGCCTACCCGTATTATACCTCCCCCGAGTTTCCTGATTCCAGAATAATATGCCATACCCGCCATAAACTGACGATCGAGCGTCAGCATCAACTGAAAAATATCCTCACTGCTTCCGTCGGCACAGGCAAAAGATGCACATTCATTATAAGCCAGTCTTTCCAGATCGTTCTCTGTAAGCGCTATGGTAACAGGGCTGCCTAAAGTTCCTGAAGTAGATGTATATTCGGCAATCCTGTGTTTTCCCACACAAAGAAAATCTTCATTGCATTGCTGAATATCTTCCTTTTGGGTAATGGGAAGTTTATTCAGATCCTCTAAAGACAGTATTTTGTTTATATCAATGCTCTGCTGTTTAAAAACTTTTTTATAATAAGGAGAATGTATTTTAAGATATTGAAGCAACTCAGCCAGCTTATCTTCCTGCATCTTTCTTATTTTATCCGGAGATTGAAATGCGTTGCAGAGTAAATATGACATATTATATCTGAAATAGTGCGTCTATAATTGCGCGAATGTAAGATTTTCAAAACATATACACTCCTGCATTAAACAATTTGCATAGCCACCTGGTAATAGTTGTTAACTGCCGCAAGCAACTTTGTTTTTACATAATAACTATCACTAAATATTTTAAACGCAGCAAATTCGTGATTAGGAACATTAAACTCATCAAACAATAATATATCTCCTTTTTTTAGCCAGGGTGCCAGACTGGTAAGTGCAAACAAAGTAGAAGAAAAAAGGTCTGCATCAAGATGTATGATTTTAAGTTTCCTGTTGTTGATGGAATCAGTCTTCAAAAAAGCCGGCAAAGTATCCTGAAAAAGTCCTTTATAAAAAAGAGCCCTTGTATCGTCTATGCCGGGAATTGGAGCAGCCATGTCCCCCCTGTTATATGTTCCCCAACCCTCAGGAAGGCCTTCAAAAGTATCAAAACCATAAAACCTGCTATCTGAATTTACATTAGCAGCTACCCACCACTTAAATGAATAGCCCCCGCTTACTCCAAATTCAAGATAATCTAATGCGCATTCCCTGAGTTGTTCAGAATTCAGCAGATGTTCATATAACTGATATCTTTTTTGATAATCCCTCAATGGAGAATAAAAATCATTCAGAGAAGCCGAAATTCTATTTTCTGCCGCCCATTTTGACATGGAAAGCATATTTAAAAAAAGCTGTAGGGGACGCCTAAGCCAACCTAAATATATATAAGGGTGAAATAATATAGAAACTCCTTTGAAGAAAGCATTTAGCCGGTTAATCAGTTTTTTCATTTACTTATCTTAAACTACCCGTTTTAAAAACAATGTATTGTCCAACTCCTGTTAAAAATATTCCCAGCCGCAAGCCAGTTAATGCCTTCTTTATCTATAAGCTGACTATTGGTATCCACACTGTCTGCAATACCGCACCAGGGTTCTATACAAACAAAATCTGCATCTTTTGCAGCCCAGATACCAAGATAGGGAAACTCGTTAAAATCAAACCTGATTCCTGCACTTCCCTTTTCGGATCGTAGATTAACTGATTTAGACCTGAGATGTTTAAAAACCAAAGCATCCTGGTAAAATAATGGTTTGGTAAGCTGAAACTTATTGGTATTCTCAAAAAATGGAACAGGTGATTTCTCAATTAGTCCCTCAGCGGATATAGGCCACCGACCGGCATTTTCCATTTCATCAAACTCGAGATAATAATCCTGGTAAGTCAACCCCATTTCTAATGGTACATTAAAAGCCGGATGCCCGCCTACCGAAAAAAACATTTCAAAATCACCGGTATTTACAACGCTGTAAGTAACTTTTAGGGAAGTATTCAGCAAAGCATATTCTATTTCAAAGCTGAATTTAAATGGGAACTTAATCAGAGTGGATGCAGAAGCATCAAGACGAAATTTTATGCTATCCCTTTCAGATTCCACAATTGAAAAGTCCATATCCCTTGCAAAGCCATGTCGTCCCAAATGGAATTCTTTATTTTCAAACAGAAAGCTGTTGTTTTTTAGTGTACCAACAACCGGAAATAAAACCGGGGAATGTTTTCCCCAATAAGCCGGGTCAGCCTGCCAGATATATTGCGCGCCGGTTTGCTTATGCTGAAGACTTGATAATTCGGCCCCTTTAATTTTGATGACCGCTTTCAGAAAATCATTTTCAATGATCTGCATACACTTAAAACAGTTATTTGAAATCTATGAATTTAGCAATTTAGCCGCATTAATTCCCTCACAAAAAAGGAGGTCAATAATACTCAGGTTTGGTTGAAATCCTAACTGGTTTTCAAAAACCTGTTTATATACAGGGCAGTCCCCGGCATAATTCAGGATATTTTTAGGTAATATCTCATTACGATAATCTGTTATGTTATTATCCAATAGATGTTTTTCAAAATGCTCTGTAAAAATCACTTTCAGGTCAAGATTTAGTTTTTCCAAAACCCAATACATGAGATCAGTATTCCAATCCCAAAGATAGGTGTACCTGGTATTATAAAATTTTAATAGCTCCTCAGCATAAAACTCAAACCATGGAGAGCGGTTATATGCAGAAGTTATTCCCCGCCAATGAATCATCTGCCATTTTTTCATGTTGTCAATTTTTACATCCTTTATTATCTCCTTAATATTTCGTCCCCCTGCTATGGGAATGCTAAGATCAATTAAACCATTAGAAGAAGCAATTGTACAACGGTTGCGAAAACTCATTTTTTGCCAACGTTCATATTGTTCTAGTATTATATATTTTGCTTTAATTGAATTTTTATATGTAATAATAGGTGCTAAATATTGTAAATCAATTAGTATAGTTATCATATTAAATTAATGTAATTTTTTTTATACCATCCAATATATTTCCCCATTTTCTATAGAAAAAAGCATCTGTATATATATTTAATAAATATAGATGATACCAAATAAATATGTCATTATTAATTAATTATAAATATTTTTTGCAACTAAAATTATTAGTTTATGATTTTGATTTGATTTGACAAAATTGCAGTATTTAAAGCTAATATTCTTAGTCTGTCTTTTTACTATTTTTTAACCCTATTTTCTTTACAAGTTTTAAACAGTCGCTTAATTTGCATTGCAGCAAAATGAAATATGAAAAATAAAAAGTTCACTCCCCTCCTATCTTTTTTTTCAGTGATGTTAATGTTTTCGTGCAGACAAATTGTCGCACCAGAATATATTGGAATAGAAAATTTACAGTTAGGAGCAAGCAGTTTTACCAACACCACCCTATCAGCAGATGTGCGATTATACAACCCTAATAAGTCAAATCTTGTATTCAAATCCGGCAGTCTTGATATTTTTATTGACAACAGAAAACTCGGTCACACGGAATTAGATTCTACCATAAATATTCCCCGACAGGATACCTTTAGCATTCCGCTGGTGGTAAAGCTGGACTTAGTGAATGTGATAGGAAATGCGCTTTCAATGGGATTAAAAGATTCTGTAATAGTGAAGCTAACCGGAAAAGTAAAAGTGGGAAGATCCGGAGTCTTTATTACAAAACCTGTCAATTATGAACAGAAAGAAAAACTTGATCTATTTTGAGGAGTTACAGTAAAAAAGAAAAGCTCCCGGATCTACATTAGGATAGAGGATCAGGAGCTTTCATAGGATGTTACTTCAAAGGATAATTGGACAATTTGGATTTTTCTTACAGGATCTTGGATTTTTTATTTGGTTTTCCACAGAATAAAAAGGTCATGTTTTATTAATAGGTTAATGCTATATTCTTTTTTAATAAGATTAATTAACAGATATATAACGCAGATTAAAGTATAAATTGCCTTCTACTTTGCATTTTTTTAGGAAAACTAAACTTTACCGGCAAAAAGTAAGTAAATTCCCTAAGTAATTCTATTTATTCAATGGATTCCGTCTGTTTTCCCAGATATAATTTTTCACATTCATCCAGAAAGCGACAAACATATAAATAATAATAGGCGACCCCATTGTAAGCAGTGAGATGTAGATAAAATGTTTCCGGATTACAGAGCTTGCAATCCCCACTTTTTCGCCAATATAAGAGCAAACACCAAACACCTGCCACTCTATAAATTGCTTGAATCTGTTCATAATGCTAAATTAAAAAAAATTAATAACGTTCCATACCAAATGCTTGTTATGAAAACTGCATTTTTTGGTAATTTCGCAACGCTTTAATAAGCCAGGTAATATAATACCTGTCCACTATACAGATACTATACCGGCTTACGACAAACTAAAAAAACTAATATTTATGGTTTTCGATCTCGATCTCATTAAAAAAACCTATTCAGAAATGCCCGGGAAAGTAACTGCGGCACGTAAACTGACAGGGACGCCCCTTACTCTTGCTGAAAAAATATTGTATGCCCATCTTTTTGAACCGGCAAAAAAAGCATACCAGCGGGGCAAAGATTATGTAGATTTTGCACCCGACCGTGTTGCTATGCAAGATGCCACTGCTCAAATGGCTTTGCTGCAATTTATGACTTGCGGCAGAGATAAGGTAGCTGTGCCGTCTACCGTGCATTGTGATCACCTGATACAGGCAAAAATTGGCGCAGAAAAAGACCTTGCTGCCGCCATCGATGTCAACAGGGAAGTATATGACTTCCTTTCTTCTATTTCCAATAAATATGGTATTGGTTTTTGGAAAGCCGGTGCAGGAATCATTCACCAGGTAGTGCTGGAAAACTATGCATTTCCCGGAGGGATGATGATAGGCACCGATTCACACACGCCTAATGCCGGAGGTCTGGGTATGGTAGCAATAGGTGTTGGCGGTGCAGACGCCGTAGATGTAATGGCAGGGCTGCCCTGGGAACTTAAAATGCCAAAACTTATTGGAATAAAACTTACGGGGAAGCTTAGTGGCTGGGTTTCGCCCAAAGATATTATTCTGAAAGTAGCAGGAATACTTACTGTAAAAGGTGGTACTGGAGCAATTGTGGAATATTTTGGGGAAGGCGCAGATAGTCTGAGTGCAACCGGAAAAGGTACTATTTGTAATATGGGGGCAGAGATAGGTGCAACTTGTTCTTTATTTGCTTACGATGAAAAAATGTCTGCTTATCTTAAAGCTACTCAAAGAGAGGAAGTAGCTGCCCTGGCTGATGGTATTAAAGAATATTTGCGGCCTGATCCTGAAGTTTATACAGATCCTTCGAAGTACTACGATCAACTGATAGAGATCAATCTGAGCGAACTGGAACCTTATGTAAATGGCCCGTTTACTCCTGATCTTGCATGGCCGATCAGCAAATTCGGTGAGGCTGTAAAGACCAACCAATGGCCAGAAAGATTAGAAGTGGCGTTGATAGGTTCCTGTACCAATTCCTCATACGAGGATATTAGCCGCTCAGCATCACTGGCTCAGCAGGCTATTGATAAAAAACTAAAAACTAAAGCTGAGTTCACTATTACCCCCGGCAGTGAGCTTGTAAGGCATACTATTGAAAAAGACGGATTTTTGAATACATTTAATAAAATAGGCGGTGTAGTATTGGCTAACGCTTGCGGACCCTGTATAGGACAATGGGCAAGACATATTGACGATCCCAACCGCAAAAACTCTATTATCACATCCTTCAACAGAAATTTTGCAAAACGTAATGACGGTTTAGCCAGCACACACGCTTTTGTGGCTTCACCAGAAATTGTAACCGCTTTTGCTATTGCCGGTGATCTTACTTTCAACCCGCTTAAAGACAAACTGAAAAACCAGAATGGTGAAGAAGTAATGCTTGACGAACCCACAGGTGTAGAGTTGCCCCCCAAAGGATTTTCTGTAGACGATCCGGGTTACCAGGCCCCTGCAAAGGATGGCAGCAATGTGGAAGTGATTGTAAAATCAGATTCTCAACGCCTGCAGTTATTGTCTCCATTTACACCCTGGGAAGGTACTGATCTTAAAGGGCTCAAATTGCTTATTAAAGCAAAAGGCAAATGTACTACTGACCATATTTCAATGGCAGGCCCCTGGTTGAAGTTTCGTGGTCATTTAGATAATATCAGTAACAATATGCTGATCGGCGCTATTAATTTTTACAATGAAAAGACCGATACCGTAAAAAACCAGTTAACCGGCGAATATGGTCCGGTACCGGCAACCGCCAGAGCATATAAAGCAGCGGGGATTGGCAGTGTAGTAGTAGGTGATGAAAACTATGGTGAAGGTTCAAGCCGTGAACATGCAGCCATGGAACCCCGTCATCTGGGTGTGCGTGCCATTATTGTCAGAAGTTTTGCTCGCATTCACGAAACCAATCTGAAAAAACAGGGTATGCTTGCACTTACTTTCGCCAACAAGGAAGACTATGACAAGATACAGGAAGACGATAGTATTGACATCATTGGACTGGAAAGCTTTATACCCGGCAAACCGCTCACCGTTGTGTTACATCACAAAGATGGTACATCAACGCAGATCAGCGTAAACCACACCTATAATGAGCCTCAAATACAATGGTTCAGAGAAGGGGGGGCACTTAACCTGATCAGAAAACAATTTGCGAAATAAAACCCCGGGGAAATATTTCCCATAAAAAAAACCTCCGATTCTATCGGAGGTTTTTTTTATTTTTTAAGCGCTATAACTATACTGCAAATACTCAAACTATATAGCTTCTGCAGAGGAAAGTTTTAATCCTACAATAGAAGCAATCAGCAGAAAAATGAAAAATAACCTCCAAAATGTTGCAGGCTCCCTGAATATCAATATTCCTACTACTACAGAACCTGCTGCGCCAATTCCCGTCCATACCGCATAACTTGTACCTAATGGTATAGTCTGAATTGCTTTATTGAGTAATAAAAAACTCATTGTAATCGAGAAGAAAAAACCGATACTCCAACCCAAATGTTTGAAATTTTCACTCATCTTTAAACAAGTAGTGAAAGCAATTTCAAAAAAACCTGCAATAATAAGAATAAACCACGCCATAATTTACATTTTTGTAGGGAAGATAATTACAAAAATTATTCAAAAAAAAGAGGAGAAACAATTTCTCCTCTTCCAAATAAGTCTTTTATAAGATCATCCTCCAAATAATCCTTTCAGTTTATCAAGTATTCCACCTGCACCACCTGATTTACTCATCATCTGCATTATATCCTGCAGGTCGGTATCTCCATCGCCATCAAGATCAAGTGCCCCGCTTTTCGCTTTTGATAAAAGTCCGGCAATATCCATTCCTGATGTCTGACCGCCTGAGAATTTGTTAAATATATCCTGAATGTTGAAACTGCTGTCGTTCGGATCGTTTGTTTTACTCACAAGACTACTTAGCACACTTGGGATAAGGCTGCTGGCTATGCTACCTGCCGACTGACTATTAATCCCAAATTTGGACATCAGGTTTTCTATTAGTCCGCCAGATAAAGATTGTGCAATATTATTGGTAGTTGTTCCCTGATTCTGGCCACTGAACATTTTAATAATGTCTTTTAATCCACCAGATTGGGAAAAAAGTCCTTGCAAACCACCCGCTATAGAGTTGGTTGCTTCAGAAATTGCTTCATTATTTCGATCATTAGGTATAGCCGGGTTATTAATGATAGCATCCCCTGCATGTTGTTTAACCAGATCTAATAAATTTTCAAACATAATTTTTATTTTAATTTTGAAGTCGCTTAGTTAAAGGTAAACGTTGTATCCTTATTAATCATTATTTTTTTACACATCCATATTATGAACTCACTAGGCAAAATATTTCTTGCTTCTGTTATTTCAAGAGTAATCTATTACAAAGAACTTGCAGAAAAGACTTTTAGCCAGTTGGAAGACCAGGATTTCCACTACCAGCCCAATAATCAGTCAAACAGTATTGCCATTATTATACAGCATATGAGCGGGAATATGCAGAGCAGGTGGACCAATTTTCTTACAGAAGACGGAGAGAAATCCTGGCGTAACCGGGATAGGGAATTTAACAACCGAAAACTTACCAGGTTGCAACTGATGGAGATATGGGAAAAAGGATGGAAATGTTTTATTGACGCATTACTGTATTTGAAAGAAGAAGATTTGCTCAAAACGATTCACATTCGTAAGGAATCTTTGGTGGTGGTTGATGCTATTAACCGGCAGCTTGCACATTACCCTCACCACGTAGGACAGATTGTATATATAGGAAAAATGTTACGTGGTGATAAATGGCAAAGCCTTTCTATCGCTAAGGGGCAATCAGATGACTATAACCAAATGATGTCTGATAAATTTAACAGTTAAATATTTTACTCTTCCCAATTTAATTGATATAATATTACCGGCTTTATTACTCCTTAATATCCTTATACATTCCAATCACCGGTTTTCCATCAGCTTTAATAAATCCTCGGTACATACCGGCAGTATTGAATGGCATAGTAAAATTTCCGTTTCTGTCAACGGCAATCATACCACCATCGCCGCCAAGTGCCGGCAGGCGTTTCATTATCATTTCATCGGCAGCATTTTTCAAATCCCATTTTCCATATTCCATCATATCGCTTACTGACTTTGCCATTACTAACCGTATATAAAATTCACCCCAGCCGGTACAGCTAATGGCACATGTAGCATTACTGGCATAGGTACCTGCTCCGATAACAGGAGAATCCCCTATCCTGCCAAACATTTTATTAGTCATTCCCCCTGTGCTGGTTGCCGCAGCAAGATTTCCTTCTGCGTCAAGTGCCACAGCCCCTACGGTACCGAATTTTGAGTCTGGATAGATATTTGCCGGCCTGGTATCATTGTACGAATGACCTCCTGACTTACTTAAAGAATCTTCTTTTTTTACCTGCTGAAGAAGCTGCCATCTTTCTTCTGTAAAAAAATAGGAAGGGTCCACAATTTCAAGCCCGGCACTTGCAGCAAATTTATCAGCGCCTGCCCCGCTCAGCATTACATGATTACTTTTTTCCATTACCGCCCGTGCAGCGCTCACAGGGTTTTTAACAATGGTGACCCCGGCAACTGCTCCGGCAGAGAGGGTTTTTCCATTCATAATGGAGGCATCTAATTCATTCTTGCCCTCATGGGTAAAAACCGCCCCCTTCCCCGCATTAAACAGCGGACAATCTTCCAATACTCTTACGGCTGCTTCTACTGCATCCAGGGATCTGCCACCTTTGCTGAGGATATTGTATCCGGCTTTTAAAGCATCTGTCAACGCAGCTGTATATGCAGCTTCTTTTTGGGGTGTCATCCTTTCTTTTTCAATAATACCGGCACCACCGTGAATCACAAGAACAATCTTACTTTTTAATTGTTGCTGTGATTGTAAACGACCGGTAACACCGATGGCAATAAAACAGATCACACTCAGTTTTACAGGAAATTTCATATATTCAATTTGAGGTAAGATAATAAGATTATAATTGCAATAAACAGACTGTTTTAATTTTGCAAAATTTACAATTTTATACTGGCCCCGAATTTGCACATAGCATTGGTTTAAGTAATTTTACGAATTAATTCTCCAAACTGAGAGCTGTATATAAAATATTAAAAACTGTCGTGTTATCTCTGCTGTTTATTATAGTATTGACAGCTATTTTAGTAAATACAACTCCATTTCAAAACTTTCTTGTACGCATAGTTGTTGGCCAGTTATCGAAAGAACTTCATACAAAAGTTGCCATCCGGCATGTTGACTTTGGATTATTCAATACGATGAATCTTAAAGGTGTTTACATTGAAGATCAAATCAATAATGACACCTTGTTATATGCAGGCAAAATAAAGGTAAATATTACAGACTGGTTTTTCCTGAAAGATAAGATTGAACTAAAGTATTTAGGACTTGAAGATGCAACTATTGATCTGCATAGGATTGACACCACCTGGAATTTCCAGTTTCTTGCGGACTATTTCGGAACATCCTCTGCTTCCACAAAGAAAAAAAAGAAAGTTGAATTATTGCTTAACCAGGTAGATTTGAAAGATGTAAACTTCAGGCAAAGAGATGAATGGCGGGGTCAGGATCTTGAGTTAACGGTAGGGGAACTTTCACTGAATGCAGACGAGATAAACTTGTCTGAAAAAAAAGTTCATATCAATACCCTTCAAATAGACAATCCCTTATTCAGGATATATGATTATCCGGGAAGAAGGCCTCCTGTGAAAGTTGCACCTGTCTCAAAGCAAAAAAAAGATTCACTTCAGACACCCTTTAATGCCGATGGGTGGGACCTGGTCATTGGTGAGTTGATAATGCATAATGGAGCTTTCAAAAATGACATTAAACGCAACCGAAAAGCATACGACTATTTTGACGATAGTCATATTCACTTTTTTGCTATCAACGGCAACCTGAAGAAAGTGGTATTACAACAGGACACCTTAACAGCCGATTTGAGGCTGAGCACAAAAGAAAGATCGGGCTTTGTTGTCAACTCGCTAACCTCAAAGTTCAGAATGGAACCCGGGGCAATGATATTTGACAAATTGGATATTCGCACACCATATAGCCACCTCAGTCGCTATTATTCCATGCGCTATGATAATTTTGACGATGACATGAGCGATTTTATTACAAATGTGAAGTTGGAGGGAAAATTTACAAAAAGTACTCTGCACAGCAGGGATATTGCCTATTTTGCACCCGAGCTCAAAAAATGGAATAAACTGATAACGATAAATGGCGATGTAAAAGGAACCATTGATAATCTCAGTGCCAAAAACTTTGAAATCGAATCCGGAAAAGACACTCGCCTGATTGGAAATATTAAGATGAACGGGCTCCCCGATATTGATTCGACATATATTGACTTTCGGGCAAATGATTTCAGGACAAGTTACAAGGATGCCGTTGCACTTATCCCAGACCTGAAAACCATTACTTCACCCCAAATAAGTGCTATAGATTATATTCAGTTCAAAGGAAGCTTTACAGGATTTCTTAGGGATTTTGTTACATATGGAACAATTCAAACCAACCTGGGAACAATTACTTCAGATATTAATATGAAAATACCGCATCGGGGAGTTCCGGCATATTCGGGTAAAATAGCTACCGGCAATTTTCAACTCGGCAAACTGCTGGAGGTAAATGAACTCGGAGCCATCTCTTTTGAAGGTAATATCAAAGGAAAAGGATTTAGCTCGGCAACACTTAATACTGCCCTTGACGGGAATTTTGCAGCTTTGGAATACAACAATTACAATTACCAGCATATCACTGTAAACGGTAATATGGAGAAAAAACTATTCAATGGTTCCGTAAAAATAAATGACCCAAATGTTATCGCGGAATTAGATGGAGATATAGATTTTAATGGATCAAAGCCTGAATTTAATTTCTTTGCAAACATCCAGAGAGGCAACCTCAAAGCGTTAAATTTTTCTAAAGCAGACATGAATGTGATAGGGAAATTTGACATGAACTTCAATGGAAATAATATTGACAACTTTCTGGGTACAGTAGATTTATTTGATGTTGCCGTTACCCGCAACGATCAGACTTTTGTATTTGATACACTTACCTTATCTTCTCACGTTATTGATCAGCAAAAAATATTGCAATTAAGAAATACAGAAGCATCAGCTTTCCTCATAGGAAACTTCAATATTCATGAACTGCCCGATGCCGTAAAGCAATTTTTGAATAAATATTATCCAGCCTATATACCACCACCCGAAAAGATAATCAGGAACCAAAATTTTCTATTTCAACTTGATGTAAAGAATATTGACCAGTACCTCACCCTTATCAATCCGGGACTAAAAGGCTTTAATAACAGTACTATTGTCGGTTCTCTGAATTCAGAAACGAATCTTATGGCAATCAGTGCGATGATTCCTTATGCCGCCTATAAAAACATTGGCGTACAGGATTTCAGACTTACCGGACAGGGTAATATGGATAGTCTGAAATTAACCAGTATTATAGGTAATACTATTGTAAATGATAGTCTTCAGTTTCCAGGCAGTAAGATTTCTATTGCTTCTGCCAATAATGTTTCGCAACTCAGTATAAGCACTGCAGCTACACAAACAATAAATGATGCCAGGCTATCTGCACAGATTACTAACCTGCAGGACGGAGTAAAAATCCACTTTGATCCTTCAAGTATAGTACTAAATGAAAAAACATGGAAGATAAATGATGGCGGAGAACTAACTCTGAGTAAAACTTATGTGGATGCCAGAAATGTAAAATTTACAAATGGCGACCAGGAAGTATCCGTAGTTACAAGACATTCCGATGTTGGCACCTGGGATGATATTGTAGTGGAAATAAAAAAACTGAACCTGGGAGATTTCCTTCCCTTTGTAATAAAAGAACCCCGTATTGAAGGTTTGGCTACAGGCAATATCACCTTTGAAGATGCATTCCGGAATATGTATATATCTGCAGACCTTAAAACAGAACAACTAAGGCTTGAAAATGATTCAGTAGGTACTGTTGCAGTTACAGGTGCCTGGGATGACAGAAATAAGAAAGCGATTTATGAAGCTATTTCCAATAATAAAAATTACAAGTTTAGCATTGCAGGCTCATTCGATGCGTCCGATTCACTCAATCAGCAATTGAATGCCAATACTAATTTTGATCATACCAGCATTCATTTCCTTGAAGAATACCTGGGAACATTATTTGGAAATATTAAAGGATTTGCTACAGGAAATCTAAAGATACATGGAAATGTTAACAACCCCTTGTATACTGGAAACCTTCATGTGGATAATGGAAGTCTGAAAGTATTATATACTCAATGTACATACCGGTTTGATACCGCAAATTTTGTATTCAGTCCCGGAAAAATAGATTTTGGAACCATATCAATCAATGACACCCTAAGTTTACATAATAAAAGTTCAAAAAACACCGCTATCCTTACCGGTACTCTTGAGCATAATAATTTCAGAGATTTTGTGTACAATATTAATATTAATACCAACCGTCTTCTGCTTTTGAATACTACCCGCAATGACAATAGTACTTTCTACGGTAAAGCAATAGGAAAAGTAAACTTCAGGCTGAGTGGACCAGATAATGATATGAGAATGTCAATCACCGGAGAACCTGTTGACAGTTCAAGTATTTTTATTACCTCCTCATCATCCAAGGAAAGTGCAAATGCGGATTATATAATTTGGAAGCAATATGGCAGGGAGATGAATCTTGATTCACTCGGCAGATTATCATCTGATCTGAATATTGATCTTAATCTTACAGCCAATAGTCTTACCCGTATGTATATGGTGCTCGACGAAGTGACCGGAGATATTATTGAAGCTACAGGAAATGGCAATATAAGAATGCGCACAGGTACCAATGCACCATTTACCATAAATGGTAAATACTCCATTGATCGGGGGTTCTACAGGTTCAGTTTTCAGGAAATTTTCAAAAAACCTTTCGTACTAATGCCTGATGAAGGAAGTTATATCCGGTGGGATGGTGATCCTTATAAAGCTGAAATTAACCTGAAAGCAAAATACGTTGCCAATGATGTAAAGTTAAGTTCACTATATGCTGAACAGGGACAAACTTCCGATCCGGAACTGAGCAGGTTAAAAGGAGAACGAACTGATGTAGATGTACTTTGTACTCTTACCGGATCACTTGTAAAACCAGATATACGGTTTGATATTTCATTACCTGCCAACAGCGATGTTAAAAACAGCCAGCGTTTACTTGGTGACTTGCAACGTATGAATAATGATGACAATGAAAAAAATAAACAGGTAGCATACCTCATTGTCTTCAAAAGCTTTGCCCCAATTGGACAATATAATGTACAGCAAACCGATGCTACTACTTTTGCATTTAATACAATTTCAGAATATATCTCAGGGTATCTCACCAGTTCATTAAAAACTTTGCTCTATGGCATTTTCAAAGACCCTACCCTTAGCGTAAACTTTAATTATACCCGGGCTTCCATTGACCCTACCGGAACCGGTACAGGGCTGGGTAACACAGTTAACCTTACACGCGATAATGTAAGTCTGCAATTCATTAAGTCATTGCTCAACGACAAACTGGTAATAACATTTGGAAGTGACTTTAATTTCGTGAGTAGCGGATCGCAGGCTGCATTAACCGAACAGGGTACCAATTTCCTCTTTCTGCCCGACGTTACAGCGGAATATAAAATAACACCTGATGGTAAATTCAGGGTTAGCTGCTTTTACAGGAGCAACTTTGATGCATTATCAACTAACGGCAAACGTAACCGTGCCGGTGGTAGTATTTCATTCCGTACTGAATTTGATCCGGAGTATTTAAAAAGAAAAAAAACAACCTCAGGTCAAACAGAAAATAGTACTAAAGTTTCCGACTCAACAGTGGTAAGGTTATTCTGAAATTGAGTTGTGAGCAGCGAATTAACGACATTCAGCCAAGCCTACCCTTAACTTGAAACTGAATACTCACACTTTATTGTTTACCCCCTATCACCTCCTCAGTTCCCATTATAATAATTCCACAAAAGTGCAGAGAGTTTTCTTGTCATCACCCATGCTTCGTTGCTTTTATCCCAGCTTTGATCTGTATTATTTTTAGTAAAAATGCTGAAAATGTAAGGGTTCTTTTTTGCATTTACATATACCACTTCATTTCGGCTTTCATCTACGGCTCCGTTTTTATCTGCTACAAATACACCGGCAGGGATAGCAGAGAGTGCCTCCTCATCCCAGAACTGTCTGCCCAGCAGGCGCAGCATTTTGTCACTTGCCTCCCGGGAAAATACTTCTCCTTTCACAATTTTTTCCATAAGTAATGCAATCTCTCCTGGTGATGATTGCCCCCAACCATATATTGCCCTGTTAGCCTCCCTGCCCGGTGTTCGGCTATTTACGCGGGTAATGCGAAATCCCAGGCTGTCCATGATCTGGTTTATCCTTGTACCACCACCGGCTAGCTTTTGCAGCCAAAGACTTGCACAATTATCGCTTATAGTGAGCATCAGCATCATTACCTTGCCAAGTTCAATAGCAGAACTGTCTTTGAAACGGGAGAGAACATCATCACCTTCATCATAAAAAAGATCATTAGTATAAATGAGATGCTGATGGTAATCCAGTTCTCCTGCGCTGATCTTTTGCATTATCCCCAATAGAATCGGCATCTTTACAATACTGGCAGTTGGGAAAATAGTATCTGCATTAATACTGACAATGCGGTTATGCTTCAGATCGTGCACATACACTCCTGTCACTCCATGAAAGCCGCTAATCAGTTGTTTTATTTCCCCCTCCAGTTTTTTGTCTGTTTTTTGCGCTTCTGTTTTTCCCAAAAAAGCAATACCGATAAATAGTAGTATAAGTCTCATACAACTAAATTAGTTCATTAATCAATATGCATTAATATTGAAATAATGATTTCCTTATTTTTGAAATCCCCATTATTGTTTTTGACATGAAAATCCTGATTAGACGAGCAGTAAAAGAAGATTGCAAACGACTGATGCAATTGGTAAAAGAATTAGCGGTTTTTGAAAAAGCACCGCAGGAGGTAACTGTTACCCTTGAGCATTTTTCAGAAAGTGGCTTTGGTGAAAGTCCGGTTTGGTGGGCATTTGTAGCAGAAACAGAGGAGGGCATTGCCGGATTTGCATTGTACTATATTCGTTATTCAACCTGGAAAGGTCAGGCAATGTACCTGGAAGATATACTTGTAACGGAGACCATGCGGGGGAAGGGAATTGGGAAGTTATTATTTGAACAATTGGTTATTGAAGCCAGGGAAAAAGGTTTTAAACGTATATGCTGGCAGGTACTCGACTGGAACAAACCGGCAATAGATTTTTACAAAAAATATAAAGCAACATTCGACGGGGAATGGATAAATTGTTCAGTTGATATTTAACATTTACCCCAATCTCCAATAATTCATTTTCAGCTAAACGTAAACTAATGGTTAATATTCCTATTTTTTGACTTAATACCATGTCTCCCCATACAATTAGTATGAATTCCGTCATAATTTTATCTAATAATACACAGGGCATGAAATATTCAAGAAAAATATCACTCTTCTCATTGCTAATTATTGCATTGATGTCTTTTGTAATGTCCTGCAAAAAAGAGAATAATACTGGAAATACCACATTAGACTCTCTTGATATTGCCAATAAAATAAAAGACACCGCATGGAGATATGCACAGGACCTGTATCTATGGTATAATCATTTACCTGCATCCTTCAACCCTCAAAGTTATAGTGATCCTAATGCAATAATGGAAGCCATCCGCGCATATAGTATTGAACCCGGATTTCCAAACCCGGTTGACAAATGGAGTTTTGCAATTAAAAAAACAGATTGGGACAATGTAAGCTCTGGTATCAGTGGTGATTTTGGAATGAACATTTTTTTCAATAGCACCAATGACCTGCGTGTATCTTATGTAGAGCCTGCGTCACCTGCGGGAGCCTCCGGCATAAGCAGGAGTTGGCGTATAATATCTGTAAACAATGATACGGCTATTAATACGGAAGATGCTACTATAACTCGTATTTCAACTGCCGTGTTTAAGAGTGCATCAGGCAGTTTTGTTTTCAGGCGTCCAGACAATACTGATACTTCCATCACGCTTACTTCAGCATCTTATCAGGAGAGTCCCATTTTGCTTGACACCATATATAGGGTAGGCTCAGAAAAGGTGGGTTACATGGTATTCAACTCGTTTCTGGGTGATATCCCTTCCGTAAAAAATAAGTTTAGCAACTTGTTTAGTACATTTAGCAGTGCCGGTATACAGGATATTGTTGTTGACTTGAGATATAACGGTGGCGGATATGTGGAACTGCAAAATGAACTGGCCAATTACCTTGTACCTAATGCCGGAAACGGAGGTATTATGCTGCAGGAAAAATATAATGATAAGTATAGCCGTCGCTACGACACCACAATCACTTATAATAAAAAGGGCTCGCTAAACCTTTCGCGCATATTTTTTATTGTTGCAAAAAACACTGCATCAGCAAGCGAACTGCTTATCAACAGTCTTAAACCCTACATGGATGTGAAGCTGGTAGGAAGAGCAACACATGGTAAGCCCGTTGGCTTTTTCAATATCCCCGTTGGCGACTGGTATATTTTCCCGGTATCGTTCAGGAGCGTAAACAAAAATGGGGAAGGAAATTATTTTAACGGGATGCAACCCGATGCCGGAGTAAGTGATGGACTGGACAAGCAATGGGGAGACGTGAATGAGAAATGCCTGGCAAGTGCATTGCATTATATCAGCGATGGTGTATTTTCAAATATCTCTGCCCGTAGTACACAGGATGTACTGACAGATGCCGGCAATACAGTTTTAGACGCCAGACGTTTCAAAGGAGCAGTAGCAGATAGCAGGTCTTTACATTAATGAAATAAATGGCAGGGTCTTAAAATTATTTTTCTAATGTATCATTTATATTTTATTATTGGAGGAGCAGGATTCTTTTCCTTATTAAAATATAATAGCCATTGTTTGCCAAATGACAATTACCATTAAATGTGAAGTAAACATTTATCATTATTTTATGACGGCTGCTGAACAGGATTTTTTTTACTCCAAAGAATATAAGAAATGATTCCGGGAACAATCCATATCAACATGGTTAGCATCAGGGGATCAAATTTCCCCGAAACTGAAATTCCGGAATATATCGCTCCGCTAAGATCAAAAAACAGGCCGGCATAAGCCCATTCTTTGATTTTTTTTAACCCAGGTATAAGTATTGCGATTGCACCAATTATCTTGGCCCAACTGATGTACTGAATAAAATACACCGGGTAACCAAGACCCTTTACAAAAATTTTCACAGTCTCTTCAGTTGGACCAATACCACCAATGGAAGTAAAGATCATGAGTCCTGAAAATAAAATGGTGAATACCCAATAGAGGATGCTGATGGTTGATTGTTTCATCTTTTTGGTTTTAGATTTCTATGCATGTTGTGCAGATACATTAAACATCCATCGAATCCCGAACCTGTCTTTGCATGTTCCCCAATACCCCCAGAATTCATCATGCGGTGCTATACCACCACTGCCACCAAGCGACAGTTCTTTGTATAACCTGTCTGCTTCTTCTTTTGTGTCTGTGTTCAGGCTAATGGTTACATTATTACCTTCCACTAATTTTTGTCCCATACTTTCAAGTATATCCGTAGCCATAAGTAGTGTACCTCCAAGAATAGGCAAAGCCACATGCATTACTTTATTTTTATCAGCATCTGATAAGGGGGGTATACCATCTGTGGCAGGCATATCTTTCATGCGAAAAATCGGTGCCGAAAACTCTGTTCCAAATATTTTTTTGTAATAGTTAAATGCTTCTTCTGCATTACCATTGAAATTGAGATAAATTGATACATTAGCCATAGTCGTAAATTTTTGAGTTCAGAAAATATTTAATTTTTTTCATTGAATGTTAAACAGCTCCTGTCAAAGCTGTTGTCAATATTGGGAAAGCTGTTTTGACTTTGCTATGCAAATCTAAAATTTTCTCTTACCTGTAGTTGACAAGTTGTTGCAAATTGATTATCCCTTTATTTAATTTCACACAATTCTTTTAGTTTTTCAAGTGCTATAGGCCAACCTTCATCAAACATATTTGTCCATTTTTCAAAAGTTTCTATAAATACTTCCAAAGTGGTTACTCCATCCGTTTCCGTGAATTGGTAAGCTTCCTTTACACCTGTCCATTCCTTTGCCATCTCAGAGTCTGTATCAAGCGAACCATCTGAATTAATTATAGCAATATGGCGAGCAAATAAATAATCGCAGGGATTACATACTTCAATTAACGCCATTGTGCCCCCACCTTCCCCGCCAGTAAATTTTAACCTGGCGCCCTGTTTCCACTCGCCATCATATTTGGAGCCTGGCCACGCTGCATCTGTCCATATTTTGTAAGTGGCAGGCTGCAGCATGGTTTCCCAAACCTTTTGTTTCCCGGCATTTATTGCAATACTAAAATGCAAATCTTTTCTACTTTCTATATACAGTTTAAAACTATTGAGTATGGCCTGCCATCCGGTTTGCTGAAGTTCTAAGGGGTTGTCTGTTTCTGCATCAAAAACAGTAATAATTTTTGTAGCATTATCCAATTTTTCAAACGATGTTATCGCCTGCCTTCCATCTCCCATGGTGTATGCAATTTTTTTATACTCCCTCACTTCATCGTACACGGCTTCAAAGTCAAACCCAAAGCTGCCATCCTTTGCTTCCATTCTTGATTTCAGTTTGCCGCCTTTGCGAAGATCGTTATCTGCATAAGGGCAATGCCAGTCGGGAGAAGCCTGGTTCCATTTTGTAATGGCAATGGGATCGTTGTAGGCATTCCATACTTTTTCAATTGGGGCTTTTATCATTGTTTCGATAGCTACCTTATTCATTTGATTTTATTTTTTAAATGTAATTGAGTTTTCAATAACTTCTCCATCTTTTTCCCTTTCGCCTATTCATCCACCAACTTATCAAGATATCTCGCCTGCTGTATAAGAGGGTCTTTATTATCTTCCACCTGATAACCACAAATAACTCCTTTAATGAGTCTGTCATAGGGGTTTAAGGTCGCCTGCCCAAAGAAGGTTTCAAAGTTTACTTTCTGGTCAATGAGGTCTTGTATTTTTTTTTGTCAAACCCTGTAAACCAGGTAATGAACTGGTGCAACTCTTTCTTTGTTCTACCCTTACTTTTCACCTTAGTTACATAGTACGGGTACCCGAAGGCTAAGCACTTACCGGCAATTTGATGATTGATTTTTTTTACTATCTATAATATTTATTTCAGGGGTTCTAATTTTCCTCTCCGTATTACCAGGTTCTTATTATTTCATTGCTTTTTTGAGATCTGCTACCGGAAGGCTGATAAAATTTTCTTCGCTATAAATATCAGTTTTACATTGTTTTTGAATGATTAATTTGACTAGACAAAACTGCAACCTTTTCTATAGATAGGAGCTGTGTACCGGCGACAGAATGGAGGGGTAATTCCGCCAAAACGATTTTGTGAACTCCATATTTGAATTTTAACTCAAAGCCCGCGTCAATAGTGTAATTTCACTATCTCAAATTATTTATATGAAAAGGGTGTCCGTCTACGTTCCCGAAAGCGCAGTGATAGAAGCCATCACACCACCCTACCGTTTATTTAAAACCGCCAATGATTTTCTGCAGGCACAAGGCAGAAAACCCCTGTTTGAAGTGGAATACGTAGCCTTAAAAAAATCCGTAAATGCTAACGATGGCGAGTATGCTGTTAAAGCAAACCGATTATTGAATGAAGTAGAAAAAACCGATCTATTATTTCTGCCTGCCATTTATGGCGATGTAGACAATGCGATAAAGCAAAACACAAAAGCTATTCCCTGGATCAAACAGTTGTATTGCAAAGGCAGTGAAATCGCAAGTTTATGTGTTGGCGCTTTTCTATTGGCAGAAACAGGTTTGGTAAACGGAAAGAAATGTTCTTCCCATTGGGCTTATTATGATATTTTCAGGAAAAAGTATCCGGAAGTGGAAATTGCCGATGGTTCTGTAATTACCGATGAAGGAGGGATTTACTCCAGTGGCGGCGCCAATTCTTTATGGAACCTCCTTTTATATTTATTGGAAAAATATACCGACCGGCAAATTGCAGTATTGGCTTCCAAATATTTTGCAATTGACATTGGAAGAAACAGTCAGGCGGATTTTACCATCTTTACCGGGCAGAAAACACATGCCGATAAAGAAATCCTTAAATCCCAGGATATTATTGAGAAAAATTTTTTTTATAAAATAACGGTAGAAGACCTGGCAGATAAAGTAAGCATCAGCCGCAGAAATTTTGAGCGCCGGTTTAAGATTGCTACCAATAATACACCAATTGAGTATATCCAACGGGTGCGTATAGAAGCTGCCAAACGCAACTTTGAAGGGAGCCGTAAAAATGTAAATGAAGTAATGTTTGATGTCGGTTATACCGACACCAAAGCCTTTCGGGATATTTTCAAACGTATTACCGGGTTAACGCCGGTAGAGTACAGGAATAAATATGCAAGAATGGAAATACCCGTTGTGGAATAATGAAATATAAAGCCCTCGGTAGTATGTTACCCTATATTGCTAATTGAGTTTTTTGCAATCTCATGTCTTGTTTACAAAACTTTAGATATCGTTGTATAGTTTTCATCCAGTGAAGACAATTGCTTTTGAAAAGTAAAGAATAACATATTTGTTTGTCTGTTACTCTGTTCCATTTTTTTCGGCATAACTTCTCTATTGAGGTGGACAGATTTATTTATTGTCTGTTTCATCTCGCCGACTGCGTTTCTCAGTTTTTTGATCTGACTGTATGTATCATCAAAAGCTGTTGCTGCATTATTTTTGTCTGAATTCAATTGTTTTTCCAGATTATCTATGGAATTGAGTAAGCTGTTCAGATCTTTTATGATTTTATCAGTTTTGTTTTCCGTATTGATATCACGGTTTAGATCAGGACTTTGGATTGAATTTTACGGATTATTTTTTACGTTTATCTATTATCCCGGTTGCTTCTGCAGGTGTTAAAATCCTGTGCCTGGGCAATTCCGGCAATCGTACCATCATTCATTATATTCAGAAGGCTTTTACCCGATGCAGAAGCATCTTTTTGTGAAACCAATTTTCCTGATACACTACCATCGGCGCTAATGGAAAACTGTATTTGCCCCATTACATTTGTGCCGCCATCACCTTGTGTTTGGGTGGTAAAACCCATTCCCCTCTCCCGATTGCTGCGACAGGTATTAAAATCCTGTCCCTGGGTAATTCCGGCAATAGTGCCATCATTCATAATGTTCAGAAGGCTTTTGCCTGATGCAGAAGCATCTTTTTGTGAAACTAATTTTCCTGATACACTACCATCAGGACTAATGGAAAACTGTATTTGCCCCATTACGTTTGTACCATTGTTATTATCAGAATCAGGATTTGTATTCAGCTGCCCTCTTTCCCGGTTGCTGCGGGTAGTATTAAAATTCTGCGCTTCCGCTCTTTTTA
>JAFDXG010000060.1 GCA_018268105.1 Bacteroidota bacterium
ATTAATATTCTAGCAAACTCTGTATTCCTTGTTGCCAAAAGTTCTGTATTATTGTTGCCAAAAGTTCTGTATTCTTAATTGCCAAAAAAACTACATTCTTATTTGCTGATTACAAGGAATTGAAATTTCCATTCGGTTACTTGTTTATATACTTTCCCGTCTCTTTTAATCGCACCATATAGGAATTGAAATTCATCTTTTACAACTTTTAATGAATTGTCTATGACACTTTTAATCGCACCATATAGGAATTGAAATTAATTTCTTTTACTATTTTCGCAATATTCTCTTTCTTTTAATCGCACCATATAGGAATTGAAATGTTCTTACGAGCTTTTCAAAAGATACTGCTATCTATACTTTTAATCGCACCATATAGGAATTGAAATAACGGAGCAACTAAAGGCAATGCAAATCTTGAATATCCTTTTAATCGCACCATATAGGAATTGAAATATCATTATTGAGTTGGTTCCGGCAGATAGTTTAATTACACTTTTAATCGCACCATATAGGAATTGAAATTTTGTTCTAAGTTGAAGTGCTGATAATTTCTGCTTTCTTTTAATCGCACCATATAGGAATTGAAATTTTGAGAAAATGATTTTAAGAAGGAGGGATAATGCTTTTAATCGCACCATATAGGAATTGAAATGTCTCTTTAAAGGTTACTAAGATTACAGATTTGTTAACTTTTAATCGCACCATATAGGAATTGAAATAAGATTCCAATGCATAAGAATGACGACCGGGTGAAACTTTTAATCGCACCATATAGGAATTGAAATATCTTTATCTTTTGATATTTCTGTGATGTTGACAGAACTTTTAATCGCACCATATAGGAATTGAAATGTGGGTTCGTATACAATACAATGCTGGCGTGAAGTCTTTTAATCGCACCATATAGGAATTGAAATAAATTGAATGAGCCGCCTGAATGGATTTCGTATCCTGCTTTTAATCGCACCATATAGGAATTGAAATGCACATATATATAACAGTACAATTGGCCACTCAACGCTTTTAATCGCACCATATAGGAATTGAAATTCACTGGATGCATCAAAGATAACATCTGGAACTTTCTTTTAATCGCACCATATAGGAATTGAAATTATCCGATCTGTATGTGAGTTTCGCCAGCGATTTCCTTTTAATCGCACCATATAGGAATTGAAATTGCGCTGTTTTGAAGATGTTTATTTGCTCTAAAAACTTTTAATCGCACCATATAGGAATTGAAATTAGCCTTTTCCGCTTCTGAAACCTTTATCCTCTTTTCCCTTTTAATCGCACCATATAGGAATTGAAATTGTATTGTCCAACAAAGCTAATTCGCTACTTTTTCTTTTAATCGCACCATATAGGAATTGAAATTCCGGTTATCCATACGTCTCAACTGGCGGCGGTAGTCTTTTAATCGCACCATATAGGAATTGAAATAAAGCTACACGGTGCCGATATTACAGTAATGCAGCTTTTAATCGCACCATATAGGAATTGAAATATCTGTGCCAGCATCATCAACGCTATCAATCGGCAGCTTTTAATCGCACCATATAGGAATTGAAATTAATACCCGCTATTCTTTAACAACTGTCCGTATTGTCTTTTAATCGCACCATATAGGAATTGAAATTCAGCTAATTTATATTCAGTAGCAGAAGTATTATTCTTTTAATCGCACCATATAGGAATTGAAATTAAGCCGACCCGTATTTTTCTAACGTGTCGGCTATTACTTTTAATCGCACCATATAGGAATTGAAATTTTTCTTCTCGTTTTTGGTCGCAAGATTTGTATACAGCTTTTAATCGCACCATATAGGAATTGAAATTAGTCTTTGTATAGTCGTATCACTGCTTGCAATTGACTTTTAATCGCACCATATAGGAATTGAAATTTCTGTATTGGTCGGATTACCCTGATTAACAAGGATCTTTTAATCGCACCATATAGGAATTGAAATGGATTAAAATTCGGTTACTCATACGATACGGATTTTCTTTTAATCGCACCATATAGGAATTGAAATTGTTTTATTGCTACTATTCTAACTTTTACTTCAACTTTTAATCGCACCATATAGGAATTGAAATTTTTTTCATCTCCTGGTTATCCTAATTTAGATTACTTTTAATCGCACCATATAGGAATTGAAATTCTGATTTATTCCTTTGAACAATTTCAAAGTATTCTTTTAATCGCACCATATAGGAATTGAAATCAGTAACAGCATGAGAATCTTCTCCCGCCGTAACACTTTTAATCGCACCATATAGGAATTGAAATGAAAAATACGACTGGCAACAATCTGAAGTAGTAATACTTTTAATCGCACCATATAGGAATTGAAATTAAAAAAATCAATGCCTTCCTGCTGTCGTCCGTCTTCTTTTAATCGCACCATATAGGAATTGAAATTCTGTATCTTCTCGGATAGGAAGTAAAGACATGGGACTTTTAATCGCACCATATAGGAATTGAAATGTCAAATCTATCTCATCATAACAACTGTCTTAGCCCCCGATAAACTGGACAGATTTTTCAAAAGGATTTAGACCGTTTTTATGTTTTGAGTATTGAGTATTTGAAGGCATCTGCAACAAAGATGATTGAGAAGGGCAGG
>JAFDXG010000061.1 GCA_018268105.1 Bacteroidota bacterium
AGTGAGAAAAATAAAAGACCAATACTTTTCAGCAGTAGTTTTTGTTTCATGTGGCAATTTTATATTAATAAATGTCATTAGTACAACAAATCTAACAAATCTAACATCAAATTGGGTCATACACCGTCCTGATCTGTTCCGTAAAACCAATATAATTTACGGAAACGTTTTCGTAAAATAAATGATATTATGTGTTGCTGTTAGACTTTTATTTATTGTGTGCATAGTACTATATCACTGTCATCTACTGCAATCTTTCTTTTTCTTCTATGCTGCCAGGTCTTTTACTTTCTTCTTTTTTTGTTACGGATAAGTTTAGTTCATTCATTGTCCAATTCTTTGTGTACTCAAGCTGTCCTATGGATTCTGCAGTAATCATGGTATTTTCAAAACTGAAACTTTCAAGAAGTGATGCAGGCAGTCCGCTAACTTCAAATATTTTTTTGCGTGGGTAGCCCTGATGTTTTTTATAAAAACATTTATTGCATGTGGAATGCCCTCTGCAGCCGGTTCTACTTTCCGGAGCATCGCTTTCCAATGAGCCGGAATGCTATCATAGGTATAACCCTGTGGCAATGCGAGTAACTATATGCCGGGTACCAGTTCAGATTAAACTGAAAAACATTATTAATGGAATCCAGTTCCGAATTTTCAAAATAGATATCTACTATTGTACCGCCACGGGTGGTAGCCGATTTTATACGGAGTCCGTTATCTGTATGTCTGGCTTTTAAACAAAAATTATCATCATTACAGTCAATATCACAATCTTCAATCAATATCCATGACGAGGAGTCAACATCTATTCCATCGGTACTTGGTCCGCTGCCATCTTCATTGTTGCGGATAGTAATACCTTTAACTGTTACATATTTTGAATAGAGTAATTGAACCGTCCAAAATCCTGCATTCTTCAGTTTGATACCCTGAATTAAAATATGGTCAGCATTCTGCACAAGTATTGTACGCACCCGTTTCACATCATAATCAACTATCCATCTTAAACCGAGGGAATCATATTTTTTAAGCATGTTCCAATACAGGTCCCAGTTGAATTTGCCTCTGGCATCAATCACACCCTCACCACTCACCGATGCATTTCTTGCATCAATAATATTGATAAGCGCAGCAGGCCATCTCATTTCTATACCCGCTACTCTTGTGTCAATTTCGGGATAATCCTGTAACAACTGGCTGCCAAGCAGGGTAACATCTTTTCCAATCACCAAATGAACATTGCTCTTTAAAAACAAGGCGCCAGTCATTTAAGTGCCGGCAGTAAAAACAACTTTGCCACCACCTGCTTTTGCACAGACGTCTATAGCTTGTTGTACTAGTTTTGTAACAACTTTACCTGTATTTGGCTTAACACCACATTTGGCAACATTATATTCTCTGACATCCATGTTAATATCTCCGGCTCCTACATTAGCTATCCAGGCAGGCTGGCTAAAACCGGCAAAGGCTGATATAATAAAAACCAAAAGTGAAATACTTTTTTTCATGTTCTTGTATTTGTAAGAATCGAAAAAAACTGAAATCTGAAACCCGAAACCGGGGTTTACTCCTTACGCCATACCGCTCTTTCTCTCAAATACACACCTGATATACCTGAAGGTGCGACGCCCCAGGTGGATGCATCAAATGGTTTGTATTTTATGTTTACAAAGTTTATTTCATGATAGTTTTTCCAGTTTATTTTATGGCGATCCATATACCGAATCCGGTTAGCCATAAGGTTGGCTGCTTCTATTGAAATGATGTTTTCCCCGTCATGCAGGTAAGGCGTTATGTCTAACTGGTTTGGTATTGACCATATATAACCTGCTTCCTTTCCGTTTACTATTATTTTAGCTGATTCATACAGGCTGTCTATATACAATTCATATTTGACATGTGCTGCTTTTTTTATGTTGAAGGAAGTGGAATATACGCCTGTACCTGAAAAATTTTGATAAGCCGTATCACTGAATGTTGTCCACAGCATGGGATGAGTTAAAATAGTATCTGCCGGTATTGCTGATCCGCCTTCTTTAAATTTAAGGGTCCACGCATTTGTTAATTCAATCCGTTTGTATTGATTGGAATTATAATGCCATGGGGTTGTATTAAATAGGGTATCACTCAGCAGAATGAAGACAGACTCACCTGGTTGTAATTGCAGATATACCTGTGTAGTATTTTGAATTGTTTTGAATGGCGCCCAACCTGTTTTGCCGGATTGCGGATCCAGGAATTGTACACCGGCAGCTTTGTGTTGCAGGTTTATAAGCGTATCAATGCTTTTGTTTGTATGATTGACGATATAGTAATATTTCCCGTCTTGTATTTTTCTGCAGGTAAACTTCAGGCCCAGCAAAGGCAGCGTTTCTCCGTTGATCTGTAAATATTGTAATGCATCATCAACTTTATCTGCAATAATAATTTTTCCTTTACCTACGATTGCTTTTTGCATGTTGCCATGCAGCTTTGTAAAACGAAGGGTATTGAAAAGTTTTTTATTTTGATCATCATTTAATCCCGGTAAACCCGGTTGTTTAAACTGCAGGTCTGGAGTAATAATAGTTAAACCATTTTCTGCAAGCGATACTATCCTTTGCAGGGTTTGATAGGGCAGAAAGCCGGTCTTTGGGATGACCAATACTTTATAGGAAGCATTGCCGGAACTGACCAGCTCGTGATTAATAACTGAAGCGCCTTTGAGCATTTTATCAGAAAAATAATCTACAGCATAACCATGCTGCTGCAAATCCTGTACTGTATGATAGAATGCAGTTGGATGCAGCCATTCATTAATATTATGTACGGTGAAACTCATATTTATTCCTGAAGCGTTATGCCATGCATCATATACCGGCCAGTACACTGCAACATCGCTGTATGGTTTGCCCGATTGCAAAACGGCCTGGCATCTTGCAATATAGGAATTCAGGGCATTGATGTGGGGCCATAGACTGTTGTTGGGCACAGCATTTAAAGAAGCGTAAAACAACCAGCCCGGCCATGCAGCTTCTGCAGGAGAATAGGTGGTGCCATGATAAAAAGTATGATTGACACCGGCGAGGAAAACCTCTTCAACCAGCGGTTTACATTGCGCCCACGAAGATTTGAAATGTTCTCCAAGCCAGGTAAATGTTTCACATGATACCAGATTTTTACCACTAACATGCGCAGCAGATGATGCGAACTTTAACATGATAGGATCCGGGGGATCGCTATTGGCAGATATTGTGTCATAACGCAAACCAGGTATAGGAAAATGAGCAGTGCCAAAAGTTTCACATTCCGGTATATCTACTGCAGCATACAAATCGAGCAGGTTGCCGGGTGAGCCATGCGCCTGGTTTAATGATAATGCTTTCTTACTGTGCGACCATGCTGTGAATTGTTTCGTAAAATTATTAAGCAGCAGGTCCGATATCGTTTCGCGGTAATCACTTTTTAAACGGGCAACTGTATCATTATTAATTTCAGAAAGAAATTGCGGAATATATTTTTTTAGATCATAACCGCGCAGCTTTTTGAAGTCTTCAAACAATCCTGGTGTCCAGTCGGCGCCAAACACTTCATAGCTGTCGTTGTAAAAGGCCTGCACACCATGAAGCGAATTACCAAAAGCTGTGTCAAAAGTTTTTAAATAATCTTTGATTGCAATGGGTGAAAAATGATCCAGTGTATAACCTTCACCACCCGGTGCAGCACGTTTAACTTTTTGACCTGTTTTGCCATTGAACAGAGCATACAAAGTATACTTACCTTTTGCAGATGGCTGCCAGTCTAATGTTCCATCGGCTGCGACCTTACCTGTAATATCGCCTGCATATTGATTGTTTTTAAAGGCCAGCAAAGCGCTAAGTGTACTGCTATCCTTCCCGATGATTTTTTGTTTGAACCCATTATTAATATTCCATGGGTATTGCTGCACGACCAGTTTTGTTGCCGCATCATACATGCTAACTTGTGGCCCACCGATTGGCCAACCGGTACCTGCGGATATATATACGCCCATACCGGCATCGCCTGCTGTTTTTACGGTATAATCCAGCATACTGATCCATTGTGGTGATAGGTATTTTATATATCTGCTCTCATAACCTTTGGCGCCATATATCGGCACTATTTCAACACCACCAAATCCGGCCGATTTCAACAAATTGATTTGTCGTTGAATATTGACCGAATCCACTGCGCTTCCCATCCACCACCATCTTGTCCAGGGTTTTGCAGACTGTGTGATGCCTGGCCAATGTTGTTGTGCATCAGCTAAAAGCGATGCAAATAGTATAAAAAAAAGGATTAAATATTTCATTCGGTAATTAATCAAATTTATTACAAAAGCTAAGGCAGTTCCATCCTGTGCTGTCCCGTAATTATTCTATAATTTACGTAAACGTTTTCGTAAATTGTAAAAGCGGGTGATTTTAGTGAATGACCGGTTATTGAATATTTAATTTGCATGAAATACGAAGCAGCGAAATTAAAAGATATATCTAAAGCATTAGGACTCTCCATATCTACCATTAGTCGCGCATTAAATGACAGTTACGAGATCAGTGAAAAAACAAAAAAGAAAGTACGTGAATATGCCAGAGAAATTAATTATCGCCCTAATCCGGTTGCTGTAAGCCTTAGGGATAAAAGAAGCAGGTCTATCGGGGTTATTATTGCTGAAATTGCCAACAGTTTCTTCTCGCAAATGATCAATGGTGTAGATTCTGTGGCACATAACAGAGGTTACAATGTTATTATTACTCAAACGCATGAAAGTTATCATCGTGAACTCAGCAATCTCAATTTTCTGGCTTCAAGTTCGGTGGATGGTTGCCTGATATCTGTTTCAACCGAAACGGAAAATTTTGATCATATTATACACCTGCATGAAAAGGGCCTTCCGTTTGTATGTTTCGACAGAATTGTTGAGGGTATAAAAACACATAAGGTTTCATTTGATAATTTCCGGGGTGCTTATGAGGCAACTAATGAATTACTGAAAAATAGATATAAACGCATAGCGATGCTTGGTAATGCCAGCCATTTATCTATTACGCAGGAAAGGCTTGAAGGGTATAAAAATGCTTTGGAAGATGCCGGGATTTTGTTTGACCAATCAATGGTAAGATACTGCCTGCATGGGGGTATGATATATGACGAAGTGAAAAAGGCAGTGGATGAACTGATGCACCTGCGTAAAAAGCCTGATGCTTTATTTACCGCTTCGGATAAGCTCACCACAAATATTATTCGTTATTGCAATAACAGGAAAATACGCATACCTGAAAAGCTTGGTCTAATTGGTTTTAGTAATCTTGATATCGCCGATTTACTTACGCCATCGATTTCTGTTATACGCCAGCCTGCTTTCGAAATGGGAAGAAGTGCTGCAGAGTTGCTCATAAAACTAATTGAATCCAAACATCCGCCTGTTGATTTTGAAAACAAAGTTTTCCCACCCGAAATGCTTATACGGCAATCGTCTGGATTATAGGAAAGATCAAAGCTTTAGATTATTGTTTTCCCAGCCCCCTGAAAAAAGTAATTAAGGTAGTTACAAATAATACCAGCCCGATTATAGTGAGGAGTGAGCCGGTCTCTTTTTGCTGATCAATGGTAAAAGCGCTGCACAGAAGCAGGTTGTAAGTTACTAGGGTAATGCCTGTGGCTATAAACATTGCTGATATCATTCCAAGGAACAGGATTTTAATTTCGAAAAGCGTTTTTCTCAAAACGGGAAATAATAAGTATCCCGCAACAAACATATTGATATGCATTACCCTGTTGAATGCTGGGTGGATCACCGCATAGTCAATAGAATGAGGAAGCATCCAAAAGATAAGGGAAGACATGACGAAAACAAGAATTGCAATACTCCGGGAAGTGGCGATGATATTGAATTTTGAATATCGCCACCCGGAAATCATACCTAATCCCAGCATACAGGGTAATTGTAGTGCCTGGTGGCGCGGCATGGTTTCGGAAAACCACTGGTTTAACGGGAATGAAATCAGCCAGAATAATCCTGAAATTACCAGGATAAAAACTATATGGCTCTTTTTGCTATGCACGCATTAATTTGTTCTGCAATGGTATAATCATTATCTCTGGCAGGATCAAATGTCTTTACAATCTTACCATCCGGAGCAATAAGAAATAAATAAATGGAATGATTGATGATTCCTGTTGATGGAACAGAATACTTCCATACACCCAGTTTGCTTAAAAACTGATTGAAAGCTTGCTGACTGGATTGATAGGGTAGGGCAAACGACCAGCCACTGATATCTGTGCCAAAGTATCCCCTGTAGGTTTGTATTTTTTTTATATTATCGCTTTTCAAATCAAAACTTAAAGTTACAAATTCAAGTTTGGAGGGAATTGTGTTTTGATCAAATAAATGATAGATATGCTCTAACTGATTATTTACTTTATGACAAACATAAGGACAATTAAGGTACACAAAATTTACCAGTACATACTTGTGCAAATCTTTTAAATTAAAAACCTTACCGTCCTGGTTAATCATGGGTATGTCGGGAAAAGTTCTTGGAATTTCTCCCGCTGATTTAAGAGTATAAGAAAAAATAGTAAATGCTGAAAATCCTAATGTCCATTTCCAGATCACGGTAAAACAAAATGCCAGGGAGAGTACAGGAATCAAAACCTTTTTCATTGTCCTCTTTTTCTGATTTAAAAAAAACATGTTCAATTATAGCTGTCAGGCTTCTGCAGCCTGAATAACTGTTGTGTTATTTTTCTTACCAAGCTTAATCAATATAGAAATATACATAACCATAAGGCCAATAAGCAGCAGAATAATACCAATCAGAGCAAGCCGGGCAAGAAAAGCACCCATTGAATGTGTAGCTTCTATAGGGATTCCGCTATAATCGTTATATCTTCTGGGAATGCTTCTCAAACCACCGCTATAAAAAGTGGCAATAAAGCTATGTGTGCCTATTACAAAAAGCCAAAATCCAAACTTTGCCGTTTTATCCTTTTCCTGTTCTTCTTTGGTATGCGACAAATAAAACAAAAATCCTAAAATGAAAAGTACCACTCCACCCAGCATATACGTGTGAAAATGTGCCGGCACCCAAAGTGTATTGTGTAATACTGCATTAACGGCAATGGTTGAGTCAACTACTGCGGCAAAGCCGCCTATGGCCCATCCGGCAACACCCAGCAAAAACATTAATGGTACAATACCCCATTTTATTTTTGAATGATATAATTGGGTGATGACCCCAAACATAGTAATAGCGGTAGCTGGAATCGCACTGGAGAAGGATGCTATTTGGCCTGCATACTGAAAGGGTAATGGCTGCACAAAATCCATATACAGGTGGTGGAAATAAGCAAATAAAATGAAAAAGAATGTGGCATTCCAGGAATATACCAGTACTTTATTTGTCTTCCACTCCCGTCCGGTAAATTCGGGCAGTAATGCATATACCCAGCCAAGACAGCAATACAATGTTATATTTACAAGAGTATGTCCGAAAAAGAAGACAAGATTCTTTAAGAGCAAAGTATCAAAAGCCAATGTGGGTTCAAAATATTGCATCAGATTCATAATCAGAAATACGGCGCCGGCTAAAAAAGCAATAAGACCAGGTATTAAGCTTATTGTCGTAATCATTACAATGGGGGGTAATTCTCTTTTTATTTCTTTTTTGCCAAGGTACTGCCAACCCAGTAAATTGGTGAACCCACCAAATTCTTTTGACAGGGCATAAACCACATGTACAAGGCCTATAATCCATGCAACTCCCAGAACGGTTAAAGAAATAATTGACAATCCGGTTGACCATGTGGGCCAAAATGTTCCTTTAAATGGTAAGGGATACAAGAGATACCAGCCTGCACCAAATTTTCCCAGCAAGGTAGCATAAGCTAAGCCGGTCACACCTGCCAGTATCAAAAAATAAACAACGTATCCTGTGGCAACACTCAGCCTTACATAACGTGTACTAATTAAATACCATAATCCTGCAAATGCCATACTGTAGAGTACCCCGGCCATACCCAACCCATGCAGTGTCATTAATACATAAAAAGTATCTATACCCAATTTTATTTCTTCGCCCTGGTTGAGCCGCATCAGCAACCCCAGGACAATAAGCAATGGAAAAGCAATAAGAAATGTAATACTCCATACGATAACAAGCCTTCGCTGGTTTTTTATTTCTGCGGGATTTAATTGTATCATAGTATATTCATTTATTTAATCCTGATGTAGTAAAAAAAATCGTTCACAGATAAATTGCAACATTTCCCAGTTCTCTTTGCTGGAGGCTTTTTAACCGCAGAGTGTGCTGAGTTTTTCGAAGTATAATTGTAAAAAACCTTAAATATTTAGTTTAAGAAGAGTTCATTTTTTTGCTGTTATTTGCTTTTAGTTAATATGAATAATACCAACCATAAAAGCATGTGGCATTCCGCAGTATTCTAAACACAAAATGTGATAATCGCCTTTTTCAGAAAAATAATGTTCAAGCTTGTTATGATACTGAGGCATCGCCTGAGTTTGAGCAATTAATACCCCCTTGCTGTTATAGATGGCAAAATCGTGGTTTACATCAGACGAAGTCACATTAAATTGTATATGCCTACCTGCAGGAAGCGTAATCTCATTACTGCCTTCAAAGTCTGCAGGTGACTTGTCAGATATTCCGGGTGCCATTTTCCAGGCCCATTGCATAGCCACTATAGTCACGATTTCATCCGGCTTTTCCTGAAATTTAGTATAAGGCAATAAGCGAAGAGAAATAAATAAACCGGCAATGACGCAAAGAGTCAGTACAAAAAAATACCGCCCCCTTAATTTATATACCTTGTGCTTTACTGATGTCTTATCCTCACTGGTAGAGGATGTTGTTATCAAAAAAATGACAACTGCTACCACAAGGGCTCCCGCTAAAAAAGATGTAATGGCAGCAGTCCTTTGAATGGTTAGTAATGTGTTGAATGGAAGCATATTTTTAAATTTGCTTTATTCAATTGAGAGATTCACACATAGTACCAGGATTAAACAATATCCAGTCAGACAATTGATGTGAAGAAGAATGATGATTCAAATGTAAGAAGTTTTAAAATAAAAGATATATTTATCTTTTATTTCCTTCAGGTGTTAATTTTGAAGTATTGATATTTAATACAAAAACCCCACAGGCAAATACCTGTGAGGCTCCCTTACTTAACCCGTCCTTAATTAATTATATTTCTTTTTCAGTACGCTTACCTGCTCCTGCAGGTTGTTCACCAGTGATGCCAGTTGATTTACATCCCATCTTTGCTGGCTGGATACTTTGCTGATAACAGAATGCGCCTGCCATAGTTCCAGAATATCTTCTGAGTTTACCTGGTAAGGCTGATACGATGGATTGTCGCTTACCAGTGTGAGTTTAGTTTTATTGCGATTATTTTTTTCGAGCCGTTTATATACTATGCCCTCATGGCGGGATACTACTATATATGCCTGTCCGCTTTTGGCATCTTCAAGGGTTTCTACTTTCTCTCCTACAATTACCGAACCGCTTGGAGTGGGCAGCATGCTATCGCCTACAATTTCGAACGCCCTGTAATTACCTCCTGCCAGCATGGGCAGGGTAAAGGTATTTAACTCATCTATAAATTCAGTATCTGCATAACCTGCGAGGTAGCCCGCAGCAGCTTTCACCGGTACAAAATAAATCAGGTTGTTTTCAGTGAGTAGCTTTTGTTGTCTTCGCTTCGAAAGATAATTGCCTTTCACTTCAGCCAGGTCGCGCCTTAACAAGTCATCAAGGGTTAACTTAAACATATCACACAACTTTTCCAACACATCAATCCTGGGATCTGCACGTTCTTCTTCATAAGCGCCTACCAGTGATCGTTTAATACCAAGTTTACCGGCAAATTCTTCCTGGGTCCATCCGCGCAATTTGCGGAGATATTTAAGGTTTTGACCTGCAAGCGATAGTGCCATACTAACTAATTTAGCTGCAAGCTACTAATTGAATTAGTTATGACAAAATTTTTTAGCATTATTTTTATTTGTATTTGGGCTGCATGCAAATAATGTTGATTTTTACACCTTTTAACAGATCCGATAGTATGGCAGCATTGAAGCGCAGGAAAAAAGACCCGGTAATTCTTATAACCAATGACGATGGCGTGATGGCGCCCGGTATTCTCAATCTGGTAGAAGCGGTGAAAGGGCTCGGCAAAATTGTAATTGTTGCACCAGATAAACCGCAGTCGGGCATGGGACATGCCATTACTATTGGCTCTCCGCTCCGGTTGCAACAGGTATCTTTATCTAATGGTGTGGAGGCCTGGAGTTGCAATGGCACACCAGTGGATTGTGTGAAACTTGGGGTTGATAAAATTCTTCATTCCAAGCCGGATATATGCCTTAGTGGTATTAATCATGGTCCCAACCATTCTATTAATGTAATTTATTCCGGCACCATGAGTGCCGCTATTGAAGCATCTATTGAAAGTATACCGGCCATCGGATTTTCTTTATTGGACTACAGCATGGAAGCGGATTTTTCTGCAGCCCGGAAATATGCAAGAATAATTGTAGAACGTATCTTGCGAAAAAGACTGAGTAAACATTTATGCCTGAATGTGAATTTTCCTGCTGTGGATGATAGCCTGATCAATGGTATAAAAGTTTGTCGCCAGGCTTATGCCAAATATGAAGAAGATTTTGATGAACGTAAAGACCCCAGCGGTAAAAAATATTATTGGCTTACCGGGGCTTTTGTAAATTTTGACAAGGGTAAAGACACTGATGTGTGGGCACTCAATAATAATTATGTGAGTGTGGTGCCTGTTCAGTTTGACCTTACTAATTATGAACAAAAAACTAAACTTGAAAAAACCTTTAAACTGTGATATTTAAGAAAGATAATCTTTTATTTGGACTGATACTGGGATTTATTGCACCATTACTGAGCCTTATGGTTTATTATTTTATTAAGTTTTATCCCTTGTTCAGTATGAGCGATATGTTTGAGGCGTTAAAGACCAACCGGCAGCTTGTTACCGCCATCAGTATTCCCTGCCTCTTTTTAAACATAATTCTATTTACCATTTACATTAATTCAAGAAAAGATGGTACAGCAAAGGGGATTTTCGCTGCTACACTGGTATATGCCATAGCTACATTATTGTTTAAGTTTCTGGGATAGCTATCTTTTTTAATATAGAAAATACAGGTGTGAAATATTACATTATTGCAGGTGAAGCTTCCGGAGATCTCCACGGATCTAATCTTATCAAAGCGCTTCGGCAAACAGATTGGCAGGCTGAAGTAAGGGCATGGGGCGGCGACCTGATGGAAGCTGCCGGCGCAACAATTGTAAAACATTACCGCGACCTGGCGTTCATGGGCTTTGTAGAAGTGTTGATGAATCTCCGTACCATTTTTCGTAATCTTGATTTTTGCAAAACAGATATTCTGCAATATCAACCGGATGTACTGATTCTGATTGATTATCCCGGTTTTAACCTCCGTATTGCCAAATGGGCAAAACAAAAGGGGCTAAAAATAATCTACTATATATCACCGCAGGTATGGGCCTGGAAGGAAAACCGTGTAAAGACAATCAAAACCTGTATTGATAAGATGCTGGTCATATTACCTTTTGAAAAAGCTTTTTATCATCAATGGAATTATGAAGTAGAGTATGTAGGTCACCCGCTTATAGAAGTGATAGATGATTTCAAAAAAAGTGCCGGACATAATCCTTTATCATTGCTGCCGGACGAAATTGAAGGACGCCGGATCATTGCCCTGCTACCGGGTAGCAGAAAACAGGAGATTTTGAAAAAACTCCCCTTAATGCTTGAGGTAAGCCGGTATTTTCCCGAATATCTTTTTGTAGTAGCCAAAGCTCCGGGGCAGGAAGATAGTTTTTATGAAAGTATGCTTAGCCCTTATGAAAACGTAAAAAGTGTTCAGGGAAAAACATATCATCTACTGATACAAGCAGATGCGGCACTGGTTACGTCGGGTACAGCAACGTTGGAGACGGCATTATTCGGTGTGCCTGAAGTGGTGTGTTATAAGGGGAGCCCCGTATCTTATGCTATCGCAAAAAGAGTGATTAAGATCAAATATATTTCACTGGTTAATCTTATTATGGATAAACCGGTGGTGAAGGAATTGATTCAGCATGAACTTACGGTAGAAAACCTTCGCCACGAACTTGATTTATTATTGAACAATGCAGTAAAAAAGCAGCATCTTGCTGTGGATTACCAAAAGCTGCGGGAATTACTTAGTGAAGGCGGGCAAGCTTCTTCTAATGCCGCCAGGGCAATCAGCAACTTTTTACAAAACGGATAAGCATTACTATTAATGCAAACAGAAAAAGATGTATTGAAATGCGGTTGATACCATGCATATACTTTAACCACTAGGTTTCTTCACTGTTTGGGTCTTTTTTCTTTAAGAATAAATATTCCGCTATCTGCTTCCAGACTCCCATATACTAATGAATGAAGTAGCGAACGGTTACTACCAACAAAATACAAATTTTGGGCAAGCCTGTATCGCTTCAGTCTGTACATTTGCAATATGGCTACCGTCAGGCACTATCTTTCCCTAATTAAATTTTCACATACCATTTTTGCAATGCCTTTTGCAATGATTGGATTTTTCCTGGCCTTATACAAGGAATTTCATAAGGGTTTGTTTGAGAAATGGAGTATAAGAGAATTGGACAGGCAAACCTTGCATATCTCCTCCGTAGTTATAATCCAAAAATTGTTACTTGTCATTGCCTGCATGATTTGTGCCCGCAGTGCTGCTATGGCATTTAATCGTTTTCTTGACCGTCATTTTGATGCAAAAAATCCGCGTACTGCCATCCGCGAGATTCCTTCAGGTGTTATTCATGCCAATAGTGCACTTTGGTTTACGATTATTTGTTGTTTGCTTTTTGTGGTTTTCAGCTATTTAATTAATACCATTTGTTTTTTCCTTTCGCCGGTTGCGCTGCTGGTAGTACTTGGCTATAGCTATACCAAACGGTTTACCGCATTATGCCATCTAATTCTTGGACTTGGACTAAGCCTTGCACCCATAGGCGCATATCTGGCAGTGGCGGGTCGGTTCGACTGGTTGCCGGTGATGTTTTCGCTTACCGTATTGTTTTGGGTAAGTGGTTTTGATATTATTTATGCCCTGCAAGACGAGGAGTTTGATAAATCACAGCAGCTTTATTCTATTCCTGCTTCATTAGGAAAAAAGAAAGCCCTGCTGCTGTCGAGATTGCTACATTTAATATCTGCGCTTATTGTTATTGCTGCAGGTATATATGGTTTATTCGGAATTGCTTACTGGCTGGGTGTATTGGTTTTTATTGGCATGCTGATTTATCAGCATTCCATTGTTAAGCCCGACGACCTGCGGCGTGTAAACATTGCATTTATGACAGCAAACGGAATTGCAAGCGTAGTGTTTGCTGTCTTTGTCATCTGCGATATTTTTTTAAAATAGTTTTTACTAAACCCAATACTTACCATATATGATTGTAGGAAATACTACCGGGAAAGCACTCCTGCGCAGTGGGATATACACAGTAATATTATCATTGCTTTTTGTTTTTTTCACCTGGGCTGATCATTCTGCTGCAGTTATTTTTACCGCATTACCCTATTTTATAATATTATATTTTGTATTCTTCGTTATGGGTAAACCGGAAGTATCAGAATGGTTGAGGTCGCAAATGCAATCGGAGATAAAGAAAATTATTCTTTTTCCCTTAATACTGACTGTTGTTTATTATAGTTATATTATTATCAACGGGGATAATCCATTCAAGGGAACAGTTTTTCTTTTACCCTATCTCTTTCTTTTCCCGGCATTGGTTTTTGCTGCAAATAAACATACAGAGAGAAATATTGACTGGCTTGATTTTACTACACTGATATTATTCGTATTGCCCGTGACCATTGTCAAAATAGATTTTGGTGGCGAAATGCCCTATACCGGCAATGGTTTTGATTCTGTCTTTCGTATTGCTGTCATGCTTTCGGCAGTATATGCATTTGTTATTGTCCGAAACCTGCATGATGTGGGTTGTTATCCTGTGTTCAGGTGGAGGTCGTTGTTTACTGTGTTATGGGTATGGCTGGCTTTTTATGTTTTCGTATTTGCTATAGGGTATAGTGTAAATTTTATCCGGTTTGCACCGGAGAAGCATTTTGATCTAAAGGTTGTTATTGCAGGCATTATCCCGGTTTTTTTGCATACTGCACTTTTTGAGGAATTAGTATTCCGGGGCTTATTGCAAAATTTACTTGGCAAGCGCATAGACCAGTCGCGTTCCTGGATGGTATTTTGGAGTTGGGGATTGGGTATATTGTTGCTGATAGCACTCCTTGCGGGCTACTCACTTCATGGCAGTATGCAATGGTTCCCGGCAATGGTTACTATTTTTTTGTTTGCAGCAGCATTGGGATTGATAAAATGGTTCAAATTAAAAGCCGGCGACTATACTTCACTGGCCATTACCAGTGTAATCTTCGGACTGGTTCATTATCATTCAGGCTCAATAATTTTTATTGGATTGGCATGTATTGGCGGTTGGGCTTACGGGTATTGCTACCTGAAGACAAGGAATGTATTTTACTGCGCATTGCTACATGCACTAGTTAATACATCACCGCTGATATTTGGTTTGGTACTGGCAAAGTAGAAAGTACAGAGTCAATGGTTTTAATAGTTTACAATCTGTTAGCAGAAATATAATGAAGGCATTAATTTTCGTTAGTTTTTTGTTTATTCATACCGGTCTTTTTTCTCAGAGAATTAAGAAAACCACCTTTGAAGAGATTTCGGTTGAAAATTCAGGTAAAAGATTTGATAGCATTTTAATTATTGGCGCCGGCTCTACGGCGACCAGAATTTTTTTGGACGACCTGGTTACGCGGTTAACGGAAAAGTTGGATACTAAAAATGTAGTTACGGAGTACATATATCTGGGTGAAAGTAACAAAATGATAAGTGATTTTCTTGACACTTTGAATAATGCGGACTACAAAGTGATAATGGTCTTTTATCCGGGGGAGCAGGCATCTTTGTACACAAAAAATCATATAGGTGTAAATTTTGTGCCCTTCGGGTATCCTTATTTATTAGGACCGGCGAGAAAAGACAGATTGAATTACGAAGAAGAATTTTTGATCGTACTATATGAAAATAATCAGAGAAAAAAAGATTTTTGGAAAGCCTCTTTGAAAGTTCACAACGATCCGGGTAAGAGACGCCACGCTAAAAAAATTTCAAATTGGATACTTACTTGCTTTAAAAAGAATAACTATCTATAATAATGCGACATGCATGGATGCGTTGTGATATACCCACGGACAGACTACACCTGTTCAGCCACACCTGTCTATTATCTATAGGTGCGGCCAGGAGAAATGTTGCATCATGCGACACAGAACTTTTAGCTTTATATTTTCACTCATTTGCATTTGATGCACCCTATTAAGAATTAACGTAGGTGGATAAAAATACAAAACCAGCAACCAGCAACTTGTAACTTTAAACCAGCAACTTGAAACTTGCAACTCCCCTCTACTGCCCAATTCCCAGCAGTTCCACATCAAATATAAGCATTGATCCACCGGGAATAGTACTGCCCGAGCCTTGCTCTCCGTACCCTAACTGATAAGGGATATAAAATTTAAACCTTGAACCTACCGGCATCAGTTGAAGACCTTCTGTCCAGCCCCTGATTACCCGGTTGAGGGCAAAGGATATGGGTTCGCCTCTTTCACGTGAACTATCAAATGGTATTTTGCTATTGAGCAAAAAGCCTTCATAATGTACTTTCACCGTGCTGGTGTCTGAAGGTTTGGGTCCGTCGCCCATTTTCAATACTTCATATTGAAGTCCGCTTGGAGTAACTTTTACGCCTTCACGTTTTTTGTTTTCTTCCAGAAATTTTTCTCCTTCTGCAATAGTTGCCGCTGCTTTCTTGTGCATGAATGCCTGCAGTTGTTCTCTTACTGTCATATCTGCCTGTTGACTGTTTAATAATGTGTTTTTTCCCCTTAGTACATCTTCAAATCCTTTGTTCATCATCGCATAGTTGATCTGATCAACGCCCTGGCCTTTAAAAAATGTAGCGTCCAGCATTCCGAGTGCATAGCTCAGACTGTCGAGTGATGTTTTTAATACCGGTCCTGTGGCTGCGTTTTGTTTAGGTGCAGTTTTTTGTTTTACTACCGGTTTGGTGGCAGGTTTTGATTGTGTAAATCCCATTACCGACAAACCACAACATAATATTACTAATACATTTTTTTTCATTGTGTATACATTTGCTGTTTAAAAGATTTTATTCACTGCGTAAAGTACGGCCGGTAAGATGGATAAATACATCTTCGAGATTGGCCTGTTTCACTTCTTTTGGTCTCTCAAATCCTGTAGCAACAAGATCGTCAATAAGGTGATCGGGAGTATTGAGCGCTATGATCTTACCCTGATCCATAATGGCAACCCTGTCACAGAGTATTTCAGCCTCGTCCATATAGTGAGTAGTGATAATAACTGTAGTGCCTTTTGACCTTATGTCTCTTATCAGGTCCCAGAGATTTCGCCTTGCCTGTGGATCGAGACCGGTGGTAGGTTCATCCAAAAAGATTATCCTGGGTTTATTGATAAGTGTGGTGGCAATCGAGAATCGCTGCTTTTGACCGCCACTCAATTCTTTAAATTTGTTTTTGGCCTTATCCTCAAGATTTACGAGCTGCAGCAATTCTCCGGGGTTTACCGGTTCGTTGTATAAACCTGCAAATAAATGTATCAGTTCTGTGAGGTTAAGTCCGGGGTAAAAGCCTGAGGTTTGTAACTGTACCCCAATGATGCGCTTTATAGCATTGACATCCTGATCTATATTATATCCAGCTACAATAATTTCTCCACCAGTTTTTTCACGCAGGGTCTCAATAATCTCGAGGGTAGTGGATTTGCCTGCTCCGTTTGGACCCAGCAATCCGAATATTTCTCCTTCGTACACTTCAAAACTTATACCTTTGACAGCCTGAAAACTGCCATAGTTTTTGGTAAGATTTTTCACCGAAATCACAGTGCTGTTATTCATGGGGGGGCAAGTTAATACAGATAGCTGTTTTGGCAAATTATTTAAGCTGTTAATTGTATGTGAACAGAGCCAGGTAAATAATTAAAAAATACTAATCAGACGATAGTTGAAGGCAATAAAATAATAAATAAATGAAGGTATTTAAGTTTGGCGGGGCAAGTGTAAACAGTGTAGAGCGGATAAAGCAGATAGCTGAAATATTACTGTTGTATAAGGATGAAAAAAAGCTGGTGGTTATATCTGCTATGGGCAAGACAACCAATGCGCTGGAGAAAGTGGCAGGAGCATTTTTCAGGGGTGAAAAAGAGGAAGCACTTGAACTATTCAACCATATAAAAAACCAGCATATTACTACTGCAAAGTATCTTCTGATTACACACTATAATGCAACGTTTGAACAACTCTCTCATTTGTTTACCGAGGCAGAATGGACGCTGCATGATACACCGGTAAAGGATTATGATTATTATTATGATCAAATCGTTTGCCTGGGCGAATTATTATCAACCACTATTATCAGTGCCTACCTGAATGAAAAGGGCGTTGCTAATACCTGGATAGATGTACGCGATATCATCAGGACGGATGATAGTTTTCGGGAAGCTGCTGTAGATTGGGATATTACGTCCGAAAATGTGCAGCGCCTGATTGTTCCTTTATTTGAAAAAAATGATATGGTGATTACCCAGGGTTTTTTAGGCGCTACAGATGAAAATGAGAGTACTACACTGGGGCGGGAGGGAAGCGACTATACTGCTGCAGTTTTTGCCAACCTTTTACAGGCAGATAGTGCCACTATATGGAAAGATGTGGAAGGGGTGATGAATGCCGATCCTAAAGTTTTTGACAACGCAATGCTCATTGATGAACTCAACTACGATGAAGTAATAGAAATGGCATATTATGGCGCGCAGGTGATACACCCCAAAACCGTCCGGCCGCTGCAAAACAAAAATATCCCTTTGTATGTTAAATGCTTTCTTGATCCCTCGCTTCCGGGTACAGTGATACATAATAAGGTATTGAAACATTTACCGCCCATTATTGTGGTAAAAAATAACCAGGTTTTATTGCACCTTCATTCCAATGATTTTTCTTTTATTGGGGTAGGTAAACTGTTGCGCCTTTACCAGATTTTTGTAGAATATAAGGTAAGGCCCGGACTGATTCAGGCAGGTGCGGTCAGCCTGATGGCATGTATAGATGAGCGTGACGACAGAACCGAACGGCTTGCAACGGAAGCTGCTGCTATCTTTGATGTACAGGTGGAAAAAGGATTAACTCTGCTAACTATCCGCCACTATACTCCGGAAGTTGTAGAGGAATTGACTGCAGGAAAATCAATTGTGCTCAGGCAGCAAACAAAAGACACTTTGCAGATGCTGATAAAATAGGGCGTGCTGCCTGATGAGCATAATTATACCCTGCAGAAAAATAACTCGTCTTTACTTTAATGAAATCTTCAAATGATGTATTAATTAACTTTACAAACTAACATCAACAATAATGAAAGAAGTAGTGATTGTATCTGCCGTACGTACACCAATTGGTAGTTTTGGAGGCGCCCTCAAAGGATTATCTGCTACCAGGCTTGGCGCAGTTGCTATTAAAGGGGCATTGCAGAAAGCAGGTATTGAACCGGAGTTAGTACAGGATGTATTGATGGGGTGTGTGATACAGGCAAATCTTGGCCAGGCGCCGGCACGGCAGGCAGCTAAGTTTGCGGGGCTCCCCGATTCTGTGAACTGTACTACGGTAAATAAAGTTTGCGCCAGCGGTATGAAATCTATTGCTTTTGCTACGCAAAGCATCATGCTGGGAGATGCTGATATAGTGATAGCCGGAGGTATGGAGAGTATGAGTAATGTTCCCTTTTATGCAGATGCAGTGCGCTGGGGTAATAAATATGGCAATACAGGACTGATAGACGGATTGGTAAAAGACGGGCTTACTGATGTGTATGACGGTCAGGCAATGGGAAATGCTGCAGAGTTGTGTGCGAGGGAATGTGGTATTTCAAGACAACAACAGGACGAATTTGCTATATTAAGTTATGAACGCAGCCAGACTGCCTGGAAAAACGGATGCTTTGAAAATGAAGTAATACCGGTGGAAATCCCCCAACGTAAAGGAGAAGCACTGATTGTTGCAAAAGATGAAGAACCATTTAATGTAAAATTTGAAAAAATCCCAACGCTTAGTCCGGCATTTCAACGTGACGGGACGGTAACGGCTGCTAATGCCTCTACGCTTAATGATGGCGCTGCTGCACTGGTATTGATGAGTAAGGATAAAGCTTCGTCTCTTGGCATTAAACCTTTGGCAAAAATAATATCCTATTCAGATGCAGAGCAGGCACCCGAATGGTTTACAACAAGCCCCTCACTGGCAGTACCCAAAGCTATTAAAAAGGCTGGACTGAAGATGAGCGATATTGCCTATTGGGAAATTAATGAAGCATTTGCAGTAGTGGCCATTGAGAATGCAAAACGCATGGGAGTTGATCTATCAAAAATAAATGTACATGGAGGGGCTGTGTCACTGGGGCATCCTTTAGGTGCAAGTGGTGCAAGAATTATTGTTTCCCTATTGAATATACTTCAGATTAATAGTGCCAGGTATGGTGCAGCAGGAATATGCAATGGCGGTGGCGGAGCGAGTGCGATGGTTATTGAAAATTTATTAAGTATTTAGAAATTAGTTTTTACATAGAAAAGTTCTACACAAATACTTCCGCCATCATACATCGGGCACTGCCACCACCAATGGTTTCAATAGTGGTGAGCGGGGAATGAATTATTGAATTGAACTTTTCTAATTTTTTTATTTGCGTTTTTGTTAATGAGTGATATGCCTGTGAAGACATTACCAGCAGTGGTTCACCTTCTGTATTCCTTATCTGCAGCATATTGCCTGCAAAATGCTGCATCTGGCTTAAGTTGATAGTAATAATTTCCTTACCTGTCATCCGGATAGTGCTTTTAAGGCTATCCCTATTCTTTTTGCTCTTTATGCTTTCCAAACAAATCACTACATAACTGTCGGCAACACACATCATTACATTGGTATGATAAATTGGCATATTGTTTTCATCTGATGCTTCAAACACCACTGGCAGATATCTCATTTGCCTGCAAAAATCATCCAGTACACCCATGTTGGTTCTTGGCGATAAGCAGGCATACGCTATCCTGTTCTCCCGGTCCAGCACCATACTTCCCGTTCCTTCAAGAAACATGTTTTCTTTTTCGTAATGAGTGAGATTGATCGTTTCCTCTATATTGTATTTTTCTTTTAACAGTTTTAGTAATGCCGGTTTGCGTTCAAATCTTCTGTTGGTGGCATACATGGGATAAAGACAGATAGTGCGACCGTGAAAAGATATCCAGTTGTTAGGGAAAATCGAGTCCGGAGTATTAGGGAAAGGGGTGTCTTTAACAACTGAAACTTCAACGTGATGGTTTCTTAAAACCTGCACAAATGCATTAAATTCTTCCCATGCTTTTTGCTGCACATTATCCATTTGTTTATTTGCCTGAAATGCATTGTTCACAGCAGTTTCAGTATTGAAGCTGAAATTAACAGGTTCAATCATCAAAATATGAGAAGTAGTTTGTTGACGCATCAGTTTAGTTTTTCTATATCTCATCTCTTAATAAGGGCATACTCATGCAATGAAATCCGCCTCTTGCACGGGATAGTTCTGCCGAAGGCATTAAGATCAAAGTGTTTTGAATTGACGCAGGGTCAATACTTCCTTCTTCCAACTGATCAATGATATCCCTGGCATTGATTACAGTAAAGCCCTGTGCAATAAATGCTTCCGTTGTCTTGTTATTTCTGTCGTATCCCAGCACTACCCCTTCTTTAAGGGCAAGCAGGTTGCAGGAGTCAGTCCACTGTTCCCGGGCGTCAAAAGGAAATTCATTATTGCCCGAATAAATAAACTTTGTTTCTTCACGGCATTGCAGGTCGTTGGTGCTAATATCATTTAGCAAATCTTCAAGATTATCAATATAAGTGGGGGTACTGATATTATTTTGGTGAAACTGTATAATTTGCAATGCATCTTCTTTTCGTGGTGTATTTAAAATGCGCTGCACCGGATCGGCATTTTCCTGGTGGATAGCGGTTTTTGAAAAATTGCCAAGCATCACCCACACATTTTTTTTCACCTGGGTAAATATGGTATCAATATGCATATAATCCCTTTTGCGGGGAATACGTATTACGCTTACTTTATCCGACAGACCTTTGTTAAAGGCAATATTTATTACCTGGTACGCAGCCTCCATGCTTGTGCGTTCACTAACGCCAATCAGTAAGTGATTTTTGCTTACTACCATCACGTCGCCACCTTCAAGGGTTACTCTCCGGTCTTCATTATCCCCGGGCATAAGAAAATGGCGATCAACCTCTGTTAATTCAATGATATTATTATGATAGGCCGAAAACAGCGGATGATTAAAGAAAATATATTTGGTTAGTAAAGCCTCTCTTATACGGGCAGTTTTAGCGGGTTTGTTCAGTAGGATATAATCTTTTATCACTATGCCGATATCTCTTGTAAATATAAAATTCGGAATAGGGGGGAAGATCATTGTTTTATCAGGCAGGCTGCCGGTGATAAATACTTTTGCCAGTTGGGTGGCATCTATTTCCTGGAGTTTCTTTTGTAATAAATAGGAGCAATCTTCAATGGCACACACACTGGCTGCCAGCCTGGCTTTTAAAGTATTGTCTTGAAGGATGTCTGATAAAAGCTTTTGCAACTCCACTACTTTATCGGATTGAAAAAAATCTTTATGATCTGGTTTGTAAAAGTTACGATTGCTTTGCCTGGCATCAATATCCTGTAGCTTCCCTTTTATTTTTTCGGGATCAAGAAAGTATAAAAGCAGTTTGGTATAGTAATCGTATTCACCGCGCCGGATCGTTTCGAGATGCACAATGTCTTCAAAAAGCCAGTCCTGCGCTTTGCTGGGCACTACTTTACCCAATCCACTATCGGGAGTATGTACCAATACTCTTTTCAGCTTTCCGATTTCAGATGTTACTCCAATTTTCTGATCTGTTTTCATAAAATTATCTACATGTAAAAATAGGGTAAATTAATTCGCCAAAATGTTATGAAGCTTATTCGTGCATTAGTGGCAACTTCTTCTTTTGTTGTACAGTATGCACGAATGTTTTTTTCAATTAATCATTTTTTTAATTGTATTTAAGTTAACATTTCTTTTTAAACGCAATGGAATAATATTTGTCAGAACACATTGTAACAAAATGAATAGATCATCGTTCATCTTAAAACCCCAAATGTTATGAACAAAACAATTTTACTTTTTGCATTACCCCTCATTATTTTTTCCTCCTGCAAAAAAGAAGTTACGGAGGTAAAACAGGTAGATCAGGCATTTTCTGCTCTATATACGATCCAGTCTGGCGATTGGAAAACTACCGATAACGGTTTCAGCTATTCTGTGAACTTTAATATTCCTGAGCTTGATAATATTATTTATCAGAATGGGGCAGTGCTGGTTTATCTTTCTTTCAATGGCACTTCTTATTATGAGGCCCTGCCCCAGGTATTTGATGGTATAACTTACGGTGCAATTCACGGTAATGGATATGTTGGAATTGATATGAGTGCCTTGTCGGGAAATGCTATTACCCCCCCGTCACAGCCGGTATCTGCAAAAATTGTACTTATTGATGCTACTAAACTTGCCCTTCACAAGGATATAAATTTTAAAGACCTTCAGCAGGTCGAGAGGGCTTTTAATATTAAGTAAGACGATACCCTAAAGTATAAATCGTAATAAGCGTTCACTTCTGTACAATTTTGTATTGAACCTCCGTACAACAAACCAGCCACTGATATTTTCTGAAAATGTCAGTGGTTTATTATTCTTTACCGGAAACCTGTACAGTCACTATATTTTCAGGTAGTATTTCTGCAGATGTACTCCTGTTGCTTTTACGTTTCACAAGTTCGCTTACCCTATATAGTAAGTATATACTGATGATAGAGATAAAGATAACCACGTAAGCCACTTTATTGTAGTTTTCCAGTGGGCTGTATTTGTCTTTTTGCACTACAATCATTCCTGCTATCGCAGCGGCTATACCTCCCGCAATCTGTTGCAGGGAAGAATTGATACTCATAAAAGCACCCCTGTCCGGTGCATCGGGTATAGCGCTTGTAAGTGCAGAAGATGGTATCATGCGGCTCATAATGCCAGAGAGCATTAGTACATTCAGTATCATCACGAGCCATAGGGGAGTAGGACCTAGATTGGTATAGATAGTTACCATCAGCATCATCCATATGGAAGCAAAAGCAAATATGATAAATTTGTCCACTTTATCACTCAGGCGCCCCACAGCCGGCATAATAAAAAGAGAACTCACACCAGATACCATAAATAATGCCGGTAACTGGTAGGTAGTGACATGAAGATTGTTGATAGCAAATGCAGCACTAAATGGCATCATCATAAATCCCCCAATGGACAGAAGGGCCGTTGCAGTAAATCCAATTCTGTAATCACGGATGGTAATGGTATGTTTTAAATGGTTAAAGGCAGATTTGGTTTTTTGCAATGCAAGGTGACTGTTTACCGGGTGTAGCTTTATTGTAATGGTTATAGCAATAATAATAGCAAGTCCGGCAACCATAAGGAAAGTGGCTTCCCATCCCCAGATATTGGCAAGTACCAGCCCAATAGGAACACCCAAAACCTGGCTTGCTCCAAAACCCATTTGTACAAATCCCATCACACGCCCGCGTTGCTCCAATGTAAATAAATCTGTAATGATGGCCATTGAAATTGAGCCTATAACACCTCCAAAAAGCCCGGTAATGATTCGTGCGGCAATTAAAGTGGTATAGGACGTTGCCAGTCCGCAACATATAGTGCCGGCAATAAAACCCGTATAAAAGAAAAGTAATAATTTCTTTCGGTCAAATTTATCCGCAAACCCTGCGGTGAGTAATCCTGAAATTCCTGCGCTAAAAGCGTAAGCGGATACTGCCAGCCCAAATCTGGAAGGACTTAGTGAAAGAGACTTCATCAGTATGTCACCTAATGGCGACATCACCATGAAATCAAGTATAACCGTAAACTGAGTAGTTGCCAAAATAAAAATCACGAATTTTTGATAACTGCTGAAGGGGGGTATAATAAGAGCCTGTTTTGACATGTAGTTTTAGATTAAATCACTGCATTCATAGCTGCAATGAACCTGTCAAAAATAAGCGATCAGTCAGTCGTAGAAATTTTTTTTTATTATTTCCTGATCGTTCGCCTTCTTTCCTACCATTTTCCCCTTTTCTAGTACAAAAAATATGATGTCAGAGAACTTCCCCTACAAATTCAATCAGGGTGAGTGATTCTGTTTTAAAAATGGTCTGCAAAGCCTGAGAATAGGTAACAATTAACAAAAGCTTTAACAAAAACACAGAAAGGGAAATAGACTTGTTTGAAAAATACAAATGCGGAACAAGGATTGATTTCCGGAACGGGTAGCTAAAACATTTGCCATCTTGTCATCTTACTCAGGCAAAGAATATTTAATACAGTGGTTTGAAAGTGAAGTCTGTTTTTTGTAAAATTAATTTTTTAGGTATAATACTGAAAAATGGTTGGTAAAATCTGCTAAGATCTAATACTGTATTGATTTTGAAGAGAGCTATGTGAAAGTCGTTTCACATAGCTTTTTTTGTGTATGAAAAATTTAAAAAAAG
>JAFDXG010000062.1 GCA_018268105.1 Bacteroidota bacterium
ATACCGTATTTCCAATTGGCAGTAATAATATTGAACCCTTTATAGAGATTGCGTATAGCCGGACAATCATTATAAGATAATATCCATCTATCTCTGTTCCGAAGTATCCCGGCTAATCCTTCGTGGTTAAAATCTTTATGTGCATCGCCCTTTTTCCCATATAACATGTTTTTGATTAAATATGGCGGATCAAGATATGCAAATGCATTCGGACGCTCTTCCAGGGATTGTTTATAATCGGCTTTTTTTACAGTAATATTAGGATTGTAAAATTCTCTGAGCCGTTCAATTGCAGTTTGTGTGAATCTTGGGTGTCCCGGTGACATACCTCCCGATAAGGTAGAACCCGAAAAAGAGGAGCGATTGAGAACATAGTATACGGCAGCCCGTTCAAGTTTAGTTTTAAAACCGGTTTGACTTTGCTGCAGTTCGTAAAATTTAGACCTGGACAATGGAAAGTGCTTTTCAACCACTTTTGCCAACTGCTCAGGTTGTGCTAAAACACATTGCCAAAACTCTACAAGCGGAGAAAATACATCATAGCCAAATACTGTAGTTCCCTTAGCAGCTAATGCCAGTTCAATAGATCCGCCTCCGAGGAATGGGGACAATAATATGGCAGGTTTTTCAGGAAAGTAACGGGTTATATATTCAACAGCTCTTGTTTTACCTCCGGGATAGCGTAGTAAAGGTCTTGAGCTTAATTGCGCATCTGCTTTAATGAGGTTTTCATTTTGTAGTGATAAAGCCTCATCCATTAATTTTATTTTTACCCAATATAGGAAAACTAATTTTAAGCAGCCGCGCCTTCTGGTAATTTATCACTCATATTTTGTACAGGTCTTTGTCCCAGTTGCTTCATAAAACGAAAATGTGATGCTATAGCAGATCCTAACGTGGGGAAATTGTTATACAAAATCCCAAAATCATTACAGGTTTGCTCCACTATCTTACTGAGTGCAGGGTAGTGGATATGACTGATACGTGGAAACAAATGATGCTCTATCTGAAAATTAAGTCCTCCGGCAAACCAGGAAAGGATTTTGCTTTTTGCACCAAAGTCGGCAGTTGTTTTTACCTGGTGTATCGCCCATTCATTTTCTATCTTTTTGGGTTCAATACCGGCTACATCAAATTCAGCATGTTCTACAACATGTGCCAGTTGAAACACCAGTGCCAGGGTTAGTCCTAATACAAAATGCATTACAAGAAAACCAACCAGCCAGGCTTCCCAGCCAACCACCATGATGGGCAGTACAATAGTAAAGCCTACATACAAAGCTTTCGAAACCCAGAACACCAGATGTTCTTTAAAGTCCATAGGTTTTAAAGGAGTGGTATATACTTTTTTGGTAACATATTTAATATAGTCTGTAATAAACAGCAGAAACAGTGAAGTAAAACCATACAGAACAAACATGTAATAATGCTGGTACTTGTGAGGAGGATACCATTTTTGAGTAGAGCATTCCCGCATAAAGGGTTTATTGTTGATATCATCATCAATGCCGTCAATATTAGTATAGGTATGGTGTACAATATTGTGTTTGAGCTTCCAGAAAAAAGCATTTCCCCCCAGTGCATTCATTGACAGCCCCATAATGTCGTTTACCCATGTGCGAGACGAGTAGCATCCGTGACAGGCATCGTGCATGATATTAAAGCCAATACTTGCCAGGGTAAATCCAAATAACCCGCTTAATACCACACCCCAAAAAGGAGTAAGAGGAGCCAGCAGCAGAGCGGCATAGATCCCTATTGCTGCGGGGATAAGAATGATGGTTTTTTGGTATAATTTCCAGTTCCCGGTTTTCTTCAGGTTATTATCTGCAAAGTATTTATCTACACTCGCCTTTAAGGCATTGAAAAAAACTTTGTTCTTGTTGTTGAAGGTTACTTTGTACATGTGTATACTTTTCTGTATGAGGATATGGCTTCCCCGTTATAGTTTGTTCAAATTTTTATTTTACCATTCAGGGTGAATAAAGTTCCTGTTAAAGGTGGGCAAAGGTAGTTATATTATACGGTTAATTCTGATTAATTCATTTTAAAAGGTACAATCATGTCAAAAACAGGAATTTTAACTTCAAATTGTTTTTTTAGGCTGGTATTTTCCATAATATAGGTGCCATACATTTTCCCCATTTCAGTACGGAGGTTGCAGCCGCTTACATATTGGTATTGTTCACCTGAATTGATTTGAGGTTGTACCCCCACTACGCCTTCTCCCTCCACTTCTCTTTGGGTGCCATTACTGTCAAAAATATACCAGTGCCGCCTGAGCAAACGTACCGGGAAAGGATTGTTATTTTGTAGGGTAATGCGATAGGCAAACATAAATTCTCCATTAACGGGATTGCTGTAATCCGGCTGATAAAATGTCTCCACCGTTACAATTACACCTTCCGTTACTTTAGATGCCATTACCTTATGAAAGTTTGGAATAAAATTAGCGAAAACTATTGCAATTCACGATAAATTTCTCTTATAACAATTAAAATGGCAATTACCTTTGTTCCATAATATGCGTGATTTTCTTACTTCTCAATATTTAATATTAATAAAATTTAAAAAATGAAGATAGCTGTTGCCAAAGGTGATGGAATAGGCCCAGAAATAATGGATGCCGTTTTGAAGATTTTAGAAGCGAACAATGTTCCCCTGGAATATGAATTTGTAGAAATGGGTAAATGGGTATTTGACAAAGGATTCTCCAATGGAATGACCCCTGAGGCCAAAGTAGCTATTGAATCTCTTGGCCTGCTTTTTAAAGGACCAATGGAAACCCCTAAAGGCAAGGGAGTTAAAAGTGTAAATGTTACAGCACGCAAAACCTGGAATACTTATGCCAACAAAAGGGTCTTTCAGTCGCTGCACGGAGTAGATACAGTTTTTTCAAAAGCAGGTATTCCCATTGATATAACTGTGGTCAGAGAAAATATTGAAGATACTTATGGAGGGATAGAACACATGCTTACTCATGATGTGGCGCTTAGTCGCAGGTTTATCACCAGACCCGGGAGTTTGCAGGTCATCCGCTATGCTTTCCAAATGGCAAAACAAAAAAAAGCAAAGCGCATCAGTTGCGGGCATAAAGCCAATATTATGAAAATAACCGATGGTCTCTTTCTCGAATGTTTTTATGAAGTTGCCAAAGAGTTTCCTGAGCTGAAGGCCGATGATATTATTGTAGATGACCTGTGTATGAAACTGGTAACAAAACCAGACACTTTTGATGTGGTGGTGCTTACCAATTTGCAGGGCGATATAGTGTCCGACCTGTGTGCTGGTCTGGTAGGCGGATTGGGATTTGCCCCTTCAGCCAATATTGGTGACCATATATCTATTTTTGAAGCAGTACACGGCACAGCTCCCGATATTGCTGGTAAAAATATTGCCAATCCCACCGCGTTGTTATTAAGCGGTATATCTATGCTGCAGCATGTGGGACTTACAGAGAATGCGGCAATAATAGAAAATGCCTTACTATATACGCTTGAAAGCGGCGTGCATACCGGTGATTTTGGTGATAAAGCCATTAAACCTGTAAATACTACAGAATTTGCAGAAACTATTATCAGCAATTTTGGCAAACAACCCAACTTCAATCCAAAGCCTGTAGTACCCAATAAGCCGGGTACTCCCACACCATTCAAATTACGGCAAAATGCAATGATGGAATCTGCTGAGTTGGGAAATGAAGATATTGTTGGGGTAGACCTTTTTATAGAAAGCAATGAACAGCCCCTCACTATTGCTACACGATGCCAGCGCCATGCCGGGGTTAAATTCAAACTGGTGAATATTAGTAACCGGGGCACACAGGTTTGGCCAACGGGTTCTGTATATACCAATCTGGTAAACTTATATAATGTGCGTTTTGAATCGCTTGACGGCGAACCGCTCAATCAGCAGGATGTGCTTGGCTTATATGTAAGTCTTAGCGGTAATTTTAAAATATGTTCCTCAGAATTGTTGAATAGCTGGGGCGAGAAGAGAGGGTATAGCCTGGCACAGGGGCAATAGAGATTTTTTGTTCTTTTAAAAAGTATAAGGGCGGGTTTAATTTCCCGCCCTTGTTATTTCATGTTTGCTTACCTGTTATCAAAACCTGTTTTAATGTTAAACAAGGTTAATATATTTCTCTACAATCCTTTACTGTACTGTATTTCAGAAGCCGGATTCTTTTTCTGCTTAAACTATTAAAATTATCTGTAGTCAATTGTAATTATGAATTCACTAAATAATATACACATGAAAAGAATGACATTGGTGCTACTTGCACTGGCAATTAGTTTGGGTATTGTGCAGGCACAGGAAAAATCAACTCTTTCTCCTAAAGAACAGGGAAAGCAGTTTCAGGGACAACATAGCAAACCCGGAGTAAGGCATCGCAATGAGGCGATGTATTATAAAAAGCTAAATCTCTCTGCCGATCAGCAGCAACAGATGAAAAGCATCAATGAAGCATTTCATGCCAAAATATCTGATTTGCGTAAACAAGAAGCCACCATCACTGTAAAGGAGTATAAGGAACAAATGAAAGCGATTGGCAAAGAAAGGCATGAAAGTCTGCAAGCCTTACTGACTCCGGATCAGAAGCAACAACTTGCAACAATGAAAGCGGACACAAAAAAAAGATTTGACGCAAGATCGGAGCACCGAATGGAAAACATGAAAAAGAATCTGCAATTGACAGATGATCAATCAGCCAAAATGCATGCACTCAGAACCGAAACAGAATCAAAAATCAAAATCATACGCGAAGATCAGTCTTTAACAGACGAGCAGAAGAAAGCACAGGTAATGGCTGCTTTAAAAAAGCAACACGAAGAAATGAACAGCCTCCTAACACCTGAGCAGATTAAGAAGAAGGAAATGCTAAGGCCAAAACACATTCAGAAAGGAGCCCGTTAAAATAAAGTTGGGACGGAGGATTAAGATTGCCGGCGCATGTGCGCCGGCTTTTACAAATATTATACTGACCCCGTCTTTTCTTTAACCACAGCATCTAACGATTTTAATCTCATAAAAATTAATAACCCACCCAGTATAGCAGCAACCGCAATTATTCCGAAAAACAATTTTTTATCGGGAAAACTGTCCCAAAAGCTGGCCATTACACCGGCTACTTTCCCTCCCAGGGAGGTAGATAAGAGCCATCCTCCCATCATCAATGCTGTTAACCGTGCAGGCGCCAGCTTGGATACCAGGGATAACCCGATGGGACTGAGGCAGATTTCGCTGACGGTAAACACACCATAAGTAGCTACCAGCCACCCCGGAGAAGTTTTATGCGTATATATACTTGGTACTGACATGATGGCTAAAACCATAATCAATGCACTTAGCCCGGAAATAATCAGTGCATATCCGAATTTTGCAGAAGTAGAAGGCTCCTTATGACGCTTGCGCAGAAAGGAAAAAAATGCCACCAGCAATGGAGTAAGTGCAACAATAAAAAAAGGATTAATTGACTGAAATAATTCAGTATTCATCAGGTTGAGATTCTGTTGGGGACCGGGCCATTGGTCTTTGGGTAAATTATCAAAGTAGGGGTCAGGCCCCTGTACCATCTCAGGATTGCCTGATTTGTCGGTAACCGTGCGCATATATTCATCCAGCTTAAATGTTTCTCTTGGAGTTGTATTTACTTTTTGAAGCATATCCAGTTTCCCTGCAAAATTTTCTACAGCAGGAGATACCTGCCGGTCGGTATAGCTCTGTGCCCAGATGGTTAACCCGGTGGAATTTTGATTATAAATTGTCCAGAAAATGATGGATATCGCAAAGATGAATAATAATGAACCAATACTTTTTTTATCTTCTTTATTGCCGGTTCGCCATAGGTTCACATAAAAATAAATAACTGGTAAACAAGCAAAAATAAAAGCGTCATTGGAGTCAGAACCAAAATAATTTCCAGGTAATACCCACCCGATAACCGCAAATATGATCATTGGAAGAAAGACCGACAGGAAAATTTTTGAGATGGGCATATCTCCGGCTTGCATTGGTCTTTTTACATCAGCATGCCTTATATGTTTTAAACCAAAAGACAACCAGATTAACCCGATGATCAGTCCTATACCAGCCGCTGCAAATGCATAACCCCAGCCATAATTATTTCGGAGGTATGCTGCAACAAAATTGCATACTAATGCACCAATATTGATGCCCATATAAAAAATATTGTAGGCTGAATCTTTTAATGGTTTTAGTTCTTCTTTGTTATAGATATTACCAAGCAGTGTGCTGATATTGGGTTTAAAAAAGCCATTGCCGATAATTATCAGTGACAGTGAAATATACATAGCCAAATTACCGGGAAGTGATAAACCCATGTAGCCTGCTGCCATTAGACTACCACCAACAAAGATTGATTTTATATATCCCAGGTATCTGTCGGCTATTAGTCCCCCTATAAATGGAGTGAGATATACCAAAGCAATAAACGACCCTACTACATCAGCTCCTATTTTATTGCTATACCCTTTGCCACCTGTTTGGTTATCGGTTAAGTATAAAAATAAAATTCCCACCATCAGGTAATATCCAAACCGTTCCCACATTTCAGTAAAAAAAAGTACCGCTAAACCCCTGGGATGGTGCGTTTTGGCTGATGTTTTTTGATTCATATTTTTAATTTGAATAAACGATTTATGAATCCTGAAATTAAAGATTATTTAATAATCGGGGAGTTCAAATGTATAGCTCAGGACAATTGCTTTAAGATTCAAGTTTATTATGTTTTTCTGTCATATATATAAATAACAGGACTCAAAGGTGTTTCTTCCTTATTTTCGCAGCGCATTATTATAAGTTTGTTTTTATGAATATCTTTTTATTAGGAAGCGGTGGTCGTGAACATGCCCTTGCCTGGAAAATCAGCCAAAGTACACTATGTAGCCGGTTGTTTATAGCTCCCGGCAATCCGGGTACCGCCCTATGTGGTATAAATATTGATATATCAGTCACCGACTTTGAGGCAATAAAAAAGTGCTGTATAGAAAATGCAATTGATATGCTGCTGGTAGGTCCGGAAGAGCCACTGGTAAAGGGTGTGCAGGATTTCTTTAAGTCTGATAAATCTTTACAGCATATTGCTGTTATTGGCCCTTCGCAACAGGCAGCACTGCTTGAAGGAAGTAAGGCTTTTGCGAAATCATTTATGCAGCGCAACAATATTCCTACTGCTGCCTATCGCGAATTTAATGGGGAAAATTATGAGGATGGGATTGCCTATCTGCAGACCCATGCCCTACCTATAGTATTAAAAGCAGACGGGCTTGCTGCGGGGAAAGGAGTAATCATTTGCCAAAATCATGTAGAAGCTATTGCAGAGTTTGAACTGATGATTCAGCAGGCGAAATTTGGCGAGGCTGGCAGGAAGGTAGTTGTTGAGGACTTTTTATCAGGGATAGAGATGAGTCTTTTTGTGCTGACGGATGGCGAGCACTGGGTATTGCTTCCAGAAGCAAAGGATTATAAACGTATAGGTGAGGGGGACAAAGGATTGAATACAGGGGGTATGGGTGCCATTAGCCCGGTGCCCTTTGCCAATGAAACCTTTATGCAAAAGGCGATTGAACGTATTGTAATACCTACCATTGAAGGAATTAAACGGGAAAAGCTCGACTACTGCGGATTTATATTTATAGGTCTGATAAATGTAAATGATGATCCTTATGTAATTGAGTACAATTGCCGGATGGGTGACCCGGAGACGGAAGTAGTAATGCCAAGACTGAAAAATGATATTGTAGCATTGCTGCTTGCTGCGTCACAAAAAAAGCTGGATGAGGTGAAAATTGAAACAGACGACAGAACAGCAGTAACAGTGGTGGCTGTAAGTGGTGGTTATCCCGGCGAGTATCAAAAAGGTCTGCCTATTGATGGTCTGGATCTTTTGCAGGAGGAAGATGCTATTGTCTTTCATTCTGGTACAAAGCAGGAAAATGAAACCATTGTAACCGGTGGCGGAAGGGTATTAACGGTAACCTCATTTGGCCATAGTATCAAAGACGCTGCTGAAAAGTCAAAAGCGATCCTGGAAGTAATCAGCTTTGATGGTATGTATTTTCGCAAAGATATAGGCTACGAATTCTACTGAGAAGTTGTAACCGGGCAATACAGTGAAGAGAAAACGGGAAGGTTATAATATTCAAAAAATTTATTTTCCTCAAAGTCAATAAAAATCAAGGTTTTGCCGTTGTATTTCAAATTATTTACAACAACTTTGCAAACATTATTTAAGAAAAATACTCTCCAATATCAATTATGGGTCTTTTCAACTGGTTTACGCAGGAAATAGCTATTGATCTGGGAACGGCTAACACACTTATTATTCACAATGATGAGATTGTGGTAAACGAACCATCTATAATAGCCTTGGACAGAAACAATCCAAAGAATGTACTCGCCGTGGGTAAGAAGGCATTGATGATGCATGAAAAAACCCATGAAAGTATCCGTACTATTCGTCCGCTGAAAGATGGTGTGATCGCTGATTTCAATGCAGCAGAATTGATGATAAGGGAACTGATCAAAATGATCTATCCCAAAAAACCAATGTTTCCCCCGAGCTGGAGGATGATGATTTGTATTCCTTCAAGCATTACAGAGGTAGAAAAAAGAGCGGTACGCGATAGCTCAGAACAGGCTGGTGCCAAAGAAGTGTACCTGTTGCATGAGCCAATGGCAGCGGCATTGGGAATAGGTATAGATGTGGAAGAACCTGTGGGAAATATGATTGTAGATATTGGCGGAGGTACTACCGGTATTACTGTAATAGCCCTGGCTGGTATAGTATGCGATCAGTCTATTCGTATAGCAGGAGATGAATTTACTGCAGATATTATGGAGGCACTTCGCCGGTATCATTCTTTGCTGATAGGGGAAAGAACTGCCGAACAGATTAAAATACAAATAGGGGCTGCCATGAAAGACCTTGAAGTACCTCCGGATGACCTGCCGGTAAATGGACGTGATCTTGTTACAGGAATTCCCAAACAGATAATGGTAAGCTACCAGGAAGTAGCAGAAGCATTAGATAAAAGTATATTCAAAATAGAAGAAGCTATTCTTAAAGCATTGGAAACAACTCCACCAGAACTGGCTTCAGATATTTACCGGAGGGGTATTTATATTACCGGAGGCGGAGCATTACTTCGCGGATTGGATAAAAGGCTTAGCCAGAAAATAAAATTGCCGGTACATGTAGCAGATGATCCATTGAAAAGTGTGGTGAGAGGTACAGGAATTGCACTAAAGAATTATCAACGGTATCCGTTTATTATGAGGTAGCGAATAACACCAGTAACATTCTATTTTCTGCAAGACCTATTTCAGTGTAGATTGTAAAATAACACATCCAGTGCGCAATGTTTTTCTTTTTATCAGGCGAAATTTAAATTTCCTGTTCTTTTTGATCTTGCAGGGCTTTGCGTTGTATATGCTGTTTCATTATAATCGTTTTCATGAAGCGGTTTTCCTTGATACGGCCAGTGAAGTAACCGGCAGAATTAACCGTCAGTATAATACTGTTGAATATTATTTTCGGCTCAAAAAGACTAACGATATACTTGTAGAAGAAAACCAGCGGCTTAGAAATTTATTAAAGGAAGATTTCCTTATTCCTGATACTTCCAGCGAATTAGCTTTCGATACCATAAGGGTAGATTCAATTGAACAATACCGCAGGTATCAATATTATCCCGCAAAAGTGATCAACAATTCGGTAACCGGACAAAACAATTATCTCACCATTGCCAGGGGGTATGCACAGGGAGTACGAAAAGACATGGCCGTAGTTAGCCCTTCGGGTATTGTAGGTACGGTGGTAAATGTGAGTAAAAATATGGCAACAATAATGAGTTTGCTTCACCGGCAAAGCCGTGTAAGTGTGAGCCTGAAAAAAACAGGTGAAACCGGAAGTATAGAATGGGACGGGAAAGATCCACTGATAATTACTTTTAAGAATATTCCTAAAAGTGTTCCGGTAAAAATAGGGGATACGGTTGTTACCAGTCGTTATTCAACATTCCCGGCAGGGCAATTGGTGGGCACCATTTCTGCTGTGGAAAGTGAGACCGGAAGTAATTTTTATACACTTAAATTAAGACCCCTTACAAATTTTTTCAATATACAGTTTGTTTATGTAGTGAGGAATCTGCAAAGAGAAGAGCAGGAAGAGATTGAAAAAGCAACACTGAAACAGGAGAGAGAATGAGCGAAATGTTAAAAAATATCATCCGTTTCTTTATTCTGATATTCGTTCAGGTATTTATTTTGAACAAAATACCGCCACTCCATCAGTTTATAGTGCCCTACCTGTATTTCATTTACATCTTTTGGCTGCCTTATAAAATACCCAGATTGTCGCTTACTTTGCTGGGGTTTGTTTATGGGTTGTGTTATGATTTTTTTTCAAAAACACCTGGCCTGCATGCAGCCGCCTGTACTTTGATAGCCTATCTCAGACCCTTCCTGATTAACATTTTTATGTCCAAGGAAGACCCTGGTTTTAATTATATTGCTCCTGCACCATCCAGTATGGGTTGGACACCCTATATTGTATTTGTATTAGTGTTATCTTTTTTACATAACTTTTGGATTGTACTTCTTGAGACACTGAGTTTTGGAAATTTTTGGTATTTTCTGGGCAAGGTTGTTGCCACTACGGGTGTTAGCTTTTTGCTGATCATGATTACGGAGATACTTTTTTACAGGAAACAGAAGTTCAGGACAAATAATTAAGGAATGTCTGTATTTAACCAGTCGAGACAAACCGTTATACGGTTCATTTTTGCTGCTACCTTTTTAATTATAGTGGTAAGGCTCTTCATATTACAGGTAGCTTCTGACAAATATAAAGCACAAGCACTCGATAATGCGGTATACAGGAAGGTGATTTATCCTGACAGGGGGATCATTTTTGACCGGGACAAAAAACCTATTCTTAATAATACTATCATTTACGATCTTACGGTTACCCCGTATGAAGTAAAAAATATAGATACAACATTACTTTGTTCATTGCTTAGCATAGATACAACGGAACTAAAAGACAGAATTATCAGCGCGATAATAAAGAATGGGAGATACCGGCCATCAGTATTTGAAGGGTTACTCCCGATAGATGTGCAGGCAAAACTTGAAGAAAATATCTGGCGGTTTCCCGGATTTACATTAGTTGAACGTCCTATCCGCACATATCCTTACCATGCAGGAGCTCATATACTGGGAGATATTGGCGAAGTAGATACTGCAATTATTCGCCGCAGTAATAACTTTTACCAGATGGGTGACTTTGTAGGAAGATCAGGAATGGAGCAATATTATGAAAGTATATTAATGGGTAAACGAGGTGTTCAAAACCTCATTAAAGACAACCGTAACCGCATTCAGGGATCGTGGGAAAATGGCAAATATGATACTGCTGCTGAAGCAGGGAGAAATTTATATACCTCCTTAGATATTGACCTGCAGCAACTGGCCGAAAAGTTAATGGCCAATAAGGTAGGAAGTGTAGTAGCAATTGACCCCAAAAGCGGAGGTATACTTGCCATGGTTTCGGGTCCCGTAATTGATCCTAACGATCTTACCGGTACATCAAGACAAAAAAATTATGCAAAGCTTGCTCTGGATGTTTCGGCCCCACTTATGAATCGTGCTACAAGGGGGTTATATGAACCCGGTTCTACCTTTAAGCCTCTTGGCGGATTAATAGCATTGGATGTTGGGGTTATTAATGCCGGTTTTGGAGTGGCCTGCAGCGGAGCTTATTATGGCTGCTCAAAGGTGATAAGGTGTGAACACCATAATCCCGGTCATGCAGCCAATTTAAGACTTGCTCTTGCTAACTCATGTAATTCATATTTTTCTCAGATTTACAGAATGACGGTAGATAACTCCAGGGACCATAATACTAAGAAGGGATATACACGCTGGGAGGATTATCTTAATGCATTTGGGTGGGGAGAAAAACTGGGCATTGACCTGCCAAACGAATTGCCTGGAAATATTCCGGACACTTCCTTGTACAATAAAGTTTATCGCGGTCAATGGAACTCCTGCACAAATGTTACTTTAGGTATAGGACAGGATAAAATGCAGGTGACACCTGTTCAGCTTGCCAATGCCATGTGTATTATTGCTAACAAAGGATATTTTTATACACCACACTTTGTGGAAAGGATAGATAATGAAACTAAAAAAGATACTATACTTAACAAATTTCGTGTTAAACATTCTGCACTAACTCATATCCCGGATGAAGCGTATGAAGCTATTCATGCCGGTATGCAGGATGTTGTAGAGTCCGGAACGGCAAGAATTGCCAAAATTCCGGGTATAAATATTTGTGCAAAAACAGGAACGGCTGAAAAGTATACAGTGCTTGACGGGCATAGGATCAAGTTGCAGAATAATTCTATGTTTGTTTGTTTTGCTCCCCGCGAAAATCCTAAAATTGCTATCGCCGTAGCTGTTGAAAATGCCGGTTTCGGTTCTACATGGGCCGCACCCATTGCTTCTTTTCTTATTGAAAAATATCTTACTGATTCTATCCGTTCTGAAAAAATGAAAGACGTGGAGAGAATCGCTAATACCAACCTCACACCCTCCTATCTGAAACGACGTCAGTTCATTGCAGATTCTACCCGTGCATATTATTATTTTAATCTTAAAAAGGATAGCAGCTATATAAAGAAATATTTGAGAAGTTACCGGCATCACGAAGAAAAGCAGGTAGAAAAAAGAACCGTATTAAGACAAATAAAGAAAAAAGAAACCATAGCCGGAACAAAACCCGCAAAAGGAATAAACGAAACGAGTACCAGTCTTTTGTTATATAGAAAAGAACAACAGCCAGATGACGATTCAAAAATTATAAATGCACAAATATCAGGATAATGGGATATAATTCTGAAAAATCAAGGAGAATTGATGGTTTGGTATTCTGGCTGTACATACTGCTATGCTGTATTGGTATCACAAGTATTTTTGCCGCCACTTATCGGGAAGGTGATGATATTGTTCGCAGTTTTCTTTCTCTTAAAACAGATTACAGCAAACAGGCAGCCTTTTTCTTGATTTCGATAGTGGCTGGTGTGGCAGTGCTGTTGATGGACAGTAAGTTATTTACCGCCACGGCCAATTTATGGTATGCCTTCGGTATGTTGTTACTGATTCTTGTATTCCCGTTTCACTCTAATATTAAGGGAACTAAATCAATAATTAAGTTTGGCGGGGCCTTGCAATTGCAGCCTATACAACTTTGTATACTCTTTGCCAATCTGGCTTTATCAAAATACCTTTCCCGTACAGAGACTGATTTCACGAAGAGCCGATCTCAGATGATAGCAGCAGCAATCGTAATCGTGCCGGCTATTCTTGCGATTTTGCAAAGTGAGACGGGGCTTGCATTGGTGTACTTTTCATTTTTCCTGGTCATGTTTCGGGAAGGCTTGCCTGCCGCTGTTTTGATCATTGGGTTTTCTTTTGCAATATTGGTAGTGGCCACACTGGTGGTGGATCCCAACGTATTAGCAATAGTTCTAACCGGCATTGCTGCCTTGGTGATTTACCTGATGCGAAAGCAAATTAAAAGACATAAATCTGTTCTTGCAGGGATTATTGGTATATGGGTTATCTGTGTAGGTATCCAACGGTTTGCAGTTCCGTTTATTTTTGATCATGTGCTGCAGCCCTACCAGGTAAAACGTATTTATGATACCATCGGTAAGGATTATGTGCCCAAAGATGCGGCTGCGGCTGAAGATATTGCTAAAAACAGTGCATCCAAAAAGAATGATGGAGATTATAATGTAAAGCAGAGTAAAATTGCTATTGGTAGCGGTGGGCTGTATGGAAAAGGTTTGCTGAAAGGAACTCAAACCCGTTATTCTTTTGTACCTGAGCAACGCACCGACTTTATTTTCTGTACCATTGGAGAGGGATTCGGCTTTGCAGGCAGTATGGTTTTCCTGGGTATTTATGTAATATTACTTTTCAGGATTGTTACCATTGCTGAGCGACAGCGAAGTACTTTCAGTCGCTGTTATGCTTATGGAGTTGCATCTGTACTTTTCTTTCATATTGCTATTAATCTCTGTATGACAATTGGACTTGCCCCTGTAATTGGAATACCCCTGCCTTTTGTTAGTTACGGAGGGTTGTCGCTGGTTACTTTCAGCGTCATGATTTTTATATTATTGCGGCTTGATAAAGACAGGCAAATGGTGCTGAGGTGATTTGAGATTTAATATTTTTGATTTGAGATTATAAATCCGAACAGGCTTCAGTCAATATCTTTATGACATGAAAATTATTCCTCTTAGCGAAGGCACGTTTACTATAGATCACTCAAAACTATTTATCCCTTTTAATCTGAATGCTGATGAACTCCGGCAAAGAAGCAGGGGAAGCTTGCTGGTAGAAATCCAGCCTTTTGTGGTAATTACGTCAAAAGACATTTTACTTCTGGATACGGGGTTGGGATTTGTCAATCAAAATGGAACATTGCAAATCCATCAGAACCTCATTGATAATGGAATTAATCCATCCGACATTACCAAAGTTTTAATGAGCCATTTACATAAAGACCACGCTGGCGGTATCAGTATGAGAGATAAAATTCTCAACCGTTATTTTCTAAGCTTCCCTTCAGCTACTTATTATGTGCAAAAAAAGGAATTTGATTTTGCAATTGAGAAGGGGCTGCCCTCTTATATACCAGAAGAAGTTGAAATATTAGGGGAGTCAGACAATGTTATTTGGCTGGATGGTAACGGGGTTATTGATGATTATATCAGTTATGAATTAACCGGGGCACATTCACCTTACCATCAGGTATATACCATTTGTGAACATAATGAAATCATCTTTTTTGGAGCAGATGATGCCCCTCAGTTGGGACAAATGAAAAATAAATTTATTGCTAAATATGATTTTGATGGCAAGAAGTGTATGGAGTTACGGCAGGAATGGTGGGAAAAAGGACAGGAAGATCACCGGACCTTCCTGTTTTATCACGATGTAAAAAATCCTGTCTGGAATTTTTAATTTCTTCGGTTGCCGGCGTAGATGAGGATATATTGTGCCAGTGTAACTATTGAAGCCACTGCTGCTACTACATAAGTCATGGCTGCCCATTTCAAAGCATCTTTAGCCATAGGATACTCCTGAGTATTGGTAACGTTGGTGTGTTGCAACCAGGCTAATGCCCTGTTACTTGCATCAAATTCAACAGGGAGTGTAATTACCGAAAAAATAGTAGTAAGGGCAAAAAGTATAATACCTATTAATAAAAGTGAAGGAAATACTTTTATTAGTAAAATTCCTCCTATAAGCACCCATTGCACCAGCATGGAACTGTATTGTACAACTGGTACCAGCCGGCTCCTCAACATTAGCCAGGGGTAGGATTTTGAATGTTGCACTGCATGACCACACTCGTGAGCCGCAACTGCAGCAGAAGCTACTGAAATGCCATTGTAGACATCCGGACTAAGGTTTACTGTTTTATTGAGAGGGTTATAATGATCCGTCAAAAAACCATTAGACTGATTCACGGAAACATCATATATTCCATTTTCTTTTAACATCTTTTCGGCTACCTGTCTGCCAGTTAGCCCACTTGCTAGTCCCTCCCGGCTGTATTTGGCAAACTTTCCTTTTAGCTGCATACTCACCAGCATGCTAATGCCCACAAAAATTAACGATACAATCCAAATTGAACCCATAGTAAAATAATTTGAGTATGCTACATCAAATCTCCGACCATTTGTTTTGTGGGTCGTGGAAATACCATCACAAGAAGTATTGATGGTCTTTTTGGCAGCAAACTAATTTTTTTATAAATATTACTGACAAATTGACTTTTAAAATTAAAAAATTACACGGTCATTTATTTTTATAAAATATTGATTATTAATATAATAACACAGAATTTCTGTTAATTAAATCCTCATAAAAGTTATTCACAGAGGGCAAAATTAATTTTGTTATGTTTGAGCAATTTGTAATTTAGTGCAAGAATTTAATGGGTTAGTAAGTACTAAAGGGTCAGCGAAAGTTGACCCTTTAACTTTTAAATACTTCTTTGGTTACAGTAATTTTTATTTCGGCTGATATCTCTTAAAAGATCATTTGTGTTGTTAAGTTGTTTATAGATAGTTGATCAGTAAAAGCTAGCAATGCGTATCATTCATCTTACAATCATTTACTCCCGTATCTTTAATGCATGAGCAAAATCAAGTCGGCTTTTTTTTGTGGCAATTGCGGATATGAATCTCCAAAGTGGGCAGGACGATGTCCATCCTGTGGTGAATGGAATACTTTTGTTGAAGAAATAATTGAAAAGCAGTCAAAGAATACTAATAACTGGAAAAATTATAAAGACAATGGAACAACAGTAAAAACAATTCCTATTCAAGAAGTGAAGGCGGGTGAAGAAAAAAGAATTATCACAAAGGATGCAGAATTGAACAGGGTGTTGGGTAATGGTATTGTGCCAGGAAGCATTGTGCTGATTGCCGGTGAGCCTGGAATTGGAAAATCAACATTGTTTTTGCAGAACGGGTTGTTGCTGCAACAAATAGTTACACTGTATATAAGTGGTGAAGAAAGTGAACAGCAAATTAAAATGCGGGCTGACCGTTTAAATATCAGCAATGAAAATTTTTATTTGCTGACGGAAACTTCTACGCAGGTAATTTTTCAGGAAATAAAAAAACTGCAACCCGGCCTGGTGATCATTGATTCTATTCAAACCCTTCATTCACCTTATATTGAATCATCAGCGGGAAGTGTTTCTCAGATCAGGGAAACAGCTTCAGAGTTTCAACGATTTGCTAAGGAAACAAATACACCTGTATTTTTAATAGGACATATCACAAAAGAGGGTGCTATTGCTGGTCCAAAAATACTTGAACACATGGTTGACACTGTGCTTCAATTTGAAGGAGATCAGCATTATGCGTATCGAATTCTAAGAACCGTGAAGAACCGGTTTGGTTCTACTTCTGAAATGGGTATTTATGAAATGACCGGATCGGGTATGCGGCCGGTTTCTAATCCCTCTGAAATTCTTATCACTCAAAAGGAAGAACAGTTGAGTGGTATAAGCATTGCGGCTACCCTTGAAGGACAACGGCCTTTGCTGATAGAGGTGCAGGCACTCGTTACTCAATCCGTGTATGGTACTCCACAAAGAACCAGTAGCGGCTTTGATCTTCGCAGGCTTCAGTTGTTACTGGCGGTACTTGAAAAAAGAGGTGGTTTCCATTTTGGAATGAAAGATGTATTTGTAAATATTGCCGGCGGTATAAAAACAGAAGATCCATCTACAGATCTTGCAATGGTAAGCGCATTACTCAGCTCTTATGAAGATATACCGCTGGCCCAGCATATTGCTTTTGCGGGAGAGGTAGGATTGAGTGGTGAAATACGGGCAGTTAATCGAGTGGAGCAACGCATTGCTGAAGCTGAAAAACTTGGTTTCGAAAAAATCATTATCAGTAAGTATAATCAAAAAGGACTGGGCAGGCAGCATTATAATATAGAATTGATAACCATGGGCCGGGTTGACGAGCTATACAAATACCTATTTTAAGACAATACCTTTGCTATCAACAATTTTTCGTAGTGTTTCTCACATCCTGTTTCCGCATTTGTGCAATGGCTGTGGCAGTGATCTTATAAATGAAGACCACCTGTTATGTTTACGCTGTGCCGAACAATTGTATGAAACCGGGTTTGCCGAAGCAGAACATAATCCTGTTGAGAAGATAATGTGGGGAAGATTGAAATGTGATTCAGCAATGAGCCAGTATTATTTTTCCAAAGGTTCTTTATTCCAGCATCTTGTACATCAGGTTAAATACAAATCCAATAAGGAATTAGGTATCTATCTTGGAAAAATGATGGGACACAGCTTAGTCAGATCGCCAAGATTTTTGTCTATTGATGCCTTAGTACCCCTTCCTTTATTTCCGGATAAAGAAAAAAAAAGAGGCTACAACCAGGCTGCAATAATATGCGAGGGTATCTCTGCCATAATGAAGGTGCCAGTATTGTACAATGTTGTTCATCGCATACGTTATACAGATACACAAACGCATAAAACAAGAATGGAGCGGTGGCAGAATGTGGAAGGAGTATTTGTAGCAGGTCTTAGTGCGATAGCAGAGGGCAGGCATGTTTTACTGGTTGATGATATTATAACAACAGGAGCAACTGTTGAAGCTTGTGGCAATGCAATGCTGGAAGATATACCGGAATTAAAATTGAGTTTTGCAACACTTGGTTATGCGAATGCCTGAAGTAATTACAATAATTTGCGCTGCAACATGGAAAAACTTAAAGCATATATTATACCTTTCCTGACTGTTGTTTTTTTTCTTTCCTGCAAAAAAGAATCTTTTATTAAGGATAAAGATGCACCTTTAGCAATTGCAGTGGATACACTTTCGTTTGATACTGTATTCACTTCAGTAGGTTCAATTACTCAGAACTTTACCATTGTAAATCCCAATAGTGGGAAAATAAAGCTGAATATGATAAAGTTGGCAGGAGGTAGCAATTCTCCGTATAAAATAAATGTGGATGGTATCGCCTCTGCCGAAGTACACAACATAGAGATCAATTCCGGAGATAGCATATATGTATTTGTGTCCGTTACTATTGATCCGTCGTCAGCTAAAAATCCTTTCATTATAAGCGACAGTATTTTAGTGGACTATAATGGCAACGAACGCTATGTGCAGCTCGAGGCTTATGGGCAAAATGCACATTTTCTGAAAAATTTTATTATTGATGCAGACGCCACCTGGAATGATGACCTTCCGTATGTGATATTGGGCGGTTTACATGTAAGTGAAAATGTAAAGCTCACCGTCCAAAAAGGTTGCCGTATATATATGCATGCCAATGCACCATTTATTATAGATGGAAGCTTAGTGGTGGAGGGTACAAAAAAAGACAGTGTTACTTTTCAGGGCGACAGGCTGGATCATCCATACCGGGGTTTGCCTGCATCCTGGCCTGGCATTTATTTTAGTGAAAAAAGCATCAATAATGTTTTAAACTATGCCATCATCAAAAATGCGTACCAGGGAGTTATTTGTATTGCCCCATCAATAAACAATAACCCTAAACTGCAAATGAACGAATGTATAGTTGATAATATATATGATGCCGGAATCGTAGCACTTGGTTCAAGCATAAATGCTGTAAACTGTCTCATTAGCAATTGTGGTGCTAATATTTCAATTTTGGCTGGAGGAACATATCAGTTTACTTTTTGCACCATAGCAAGCTATGGTAATCCTTATATTGAGCACAAACAACCAGTAACATATATCAATAACTTTGATGAAGCAGGCAATAATTATGCACTAAGTGCTATATTTAATAATTGTATTATTTGGGGAGAAGGGGGAAACATTGAGAATGAGATGGTAGTGGAAAAAAAGGGGAACAGCACCTTAAACGTGGTATTAGATCATAGCCTTTATAAAGCAAAATCAATTGCAGACTTTGTAACCCTGGATCAGAGTATTGCCAACCAGGATCCTGCATTTGACAGTATCAATACAGGCAGGCGTTACTTTGATTTTCATTTGAACAAAAATGTATCACCGGCATTAGACGCAGGTATTGCAACAGTTGTGACAACTGATCTTGATGGCAACCCAAGGGGCATAAAGCCAGATATAGGATGCTATGAAAAACATTAACACAACTTGTTGTTTTTTGTTTCAATTTTGTACTTTACTTTAAAACAATTGTTATGATACGCTTATTATTTTTTTCTGTTGCATTAACTTTAATTACTTCTATTTACGATTTCAAGGTTGAAGGACTCGACGGCGGATCTTTCAGACTTGAAAAATATAAGGGCAAAAAAATGCTCATTGTAAACACCGCATCTAAATGTGGATTCACACCGCAATACAAAGATCTGGAAACTTTATACAAAACATATAAAGATAAGCTGGTGGTTATTGGTTTTCCGGCCAACAACTTTATGCACCAGGAACCGGGTTCAAATACTGAAATAAAAACCTTCTGTACAGAAAACTATGGAGTGACGTTCCCAATGTCTGCCAAAGTATCTGTGAAAGGTGATGATATTGATCCATTGTTTAAATACCTGTGTGATGAAGCGGAAGCAATGGGAATCAAGAATCCTATCAAATGGAATTTTACAAAGTTCCTTGTAGATGAAAACGGTAAGCTACTTGCAGTATTCCCAAGCAAAGTGAACCCCATGAGTGAGGAAATTTTAAAGTACCTCAACTGATATAGCTATCTTAAATGTAATTCGCCTGCAGCAATTTATTCTGCAGGTTTTTTATTTTACGCAATCGATTGAACGGTATTTGAAATACTCAGTATCGCCATGATTATTTAATTTGGGGCATAAAGGAAAAGATATGTTTGGCATTAATAGAAAAATTGAGAATGGCTTTGAAATACTTCAGCTTAAAGACGAATTATATGGATGCTCAGTAGAAATAGTCCCTTCCTGTGGTGCAATGCTGCGTGCCTTTATTATAAAAGATGAAAACGGTGAATTTAATCTCATTGATAGTTACAGTAACAAAGAACAGTACGATGAGTCTAAGGAATCTTCAGGCTTTAAGGGGCTTAAGTTATCACCTTTTCCATGCCGGATAAAAAAAGGTACATATACCTTTAATGGCAGAGAGTACAAGCTTCTGCCCAATCATGGTGAAGTAGTATTACATGGTTTTTTATATAATAAATCATTTAACATTATAGAGGAGTATGCTGATGCTGTGGCTGCAAGGGTAATTTTATGCTATAAATATGAAGGTGAAATGGCTGGTTACCCCTTTGCCTATAGTTGTACTATTACATATACACTCGAAAAGGGCAATAAGTTATCCGTTAACACCAGTATTTTAAACGCCGGAGATATATCAATGCCGATAGCTGACGGGTGGCATCCATATTTTTCGTTCGGGAGAAAAGTTAATGATCTGTTGCTTGAGTTCAGATCTGAGAAAATGCTTGAGTTTGTAAATCTGCTGCCTACCGGCGGGATTATCCCTTTCGGGGAGTTTCTGCAATTATCTCCTATTGGCGACAAGGAGATAGATAATTCTTTTGTACTGGATTTCACTCAACCTCAACCCATGTGCACATTGCGGGATCCGAAAAGCAAAATACAATTAGAGATACACCCCGGACAGGGGTATCCTTATCTTCAAATATATATACCACCCCATCGCCGGAGTGTCGCTATAGAAAACCTAAGTGCTCCACCCGATGCTTTCAACAATGGTATGGGGTTAATAACAGTTGATCCTGGCGAAACTGCCGAGTTTTCTACAACATATAAAGTAACATCATACAATTAATGCTGCAATTGTTGATACGGGTCCATTTATACCCGCACATAAATTTTTCTCTTATCCATCCAATATCCCACAAACCAGCAAAGCATCATATAACACAGTGAAAAAAACAATGCACCCCATGCCCCGGGGAGGAGCTTTTGAAAAATTGAACTGTTTATACTGTTGAAAAGATTGGTTTTCGGACCGGTTTTAATAGTGAAAAGGATGACAGCGAATACTTCAGAAAGGATATAAATGAATAAAGGGTTCTTGCCAAATACCTGAAAAAAGTGTACTCCTTTGGTTACCCCTTTGATTTCGGTGATAAAGATTAATATGCCAAGCATTATCATATCAAGCCCTACGGTGTAAACCACAAATGAACTGGTCCATAGCTTCTTGTTGATAGGAAATACGAAATCCCAGAAATAGGCCAGGCATAAAAATGAAAAGCCTGTAATCAGTAGTTTGGTAACGGTTTCATAATTATTCCCCTTTTTTTGGATAAAGACCCCCGCATAATATCCTGCTACTACATTTACTATGGCCGGCAGGGTACTCAGCAATCCCTCAGGATCGAAGGCAATACCCTCCCCATGATACAGATGGCTTTCTCCAAACAAAAACAGGTCAAGCTTCTGCCCGGCATTTCCCGTCATACTATAATCGCCACCCACATACAGCATTACCCAATATGCTATAAGGAAGAAGGCACTAAGTATCCAAACCGTTTTCTTGGATAAAAAATGAATCATCAGTGAGGCAATACAGTAGCAAAAAGCAATTCTTTGCAGTACTCCCATAATACGGGTATCCTTAATGGGGGAAAATTCATAACCTCCGCCTTTCAGCTCCCTGAAAAACGGGAACCAATACATAAGATAGCCGAGCAGAAAGATGATCAATGTTCTCTTGAATATTTTTTGAAGTACATTGCTTGTACCTAACTGCCTGTATTTAGGCATTGAAAAGCTCATTGCGTTTCCTACCACAAAAAGAAAGGTTGGGAAAACGAGATCAGTAGGCGTAAATCCATGCCATGCTGCATGAGACAGGGGTGCAAAGGGGGTAGCGCCACTGCCCTGGGTATTTACAATTATCATAAAGCAAATAGTCATTCCTCTTAAAACATCCAGGGCCAGGTAGCGGGGAGAAACGGATTTTGTCATAACTATACAGGGTTTATATTTCCAAATATTGGTGCAAAAATGCAGATGTGCAACCATCTTCGCTGCCTAAATGTATGAAAATAAGTATAGGCAGAGGTGTGTTTACTGCGGCAAAAAAATGAGTAGAGAAAAATATTTATGTTCTAATACAAAAACTACCGGATGGCTACGTTTAAATATACGAATTTATGAACCTAGAAATTTTGGATAACATACAGGTAACAAAGCTAAAAAAACTGGTTCTTTCTGTGCTGCAGAACCAGTCGTAACAGTATTTTACAATTCATTAAGAATGGGTATTGATTTTTTATCGGAAATTTGTCTTGTCAAAACAAAATAAAGAAGAGCATTGTATTTGCAATTTTATTTTGTATATTACGTTAGTAAAAACAGATCTTTAGAAATATTTAACAAAAACAGATTAAACAAAATCTCAAGTTTTGCGTCTTAATATAAAGACATTTAAAATAGTCAATTTTCTCATAAGCAGTTAGTTTTGGTTGCGGCCTCTATTTCTATAGAGGCCAATTTTTTTTATGCCTGTTTTCTTTTGAAAAGTAAAAAAGCTATAACAGAGCCGATGATATCTGCCGCAATATCTCCGATTTCAAACCCCCGGTTTACCACAAAGTACTTTTGAATATATTCCATCCCTATCCCATATAATGAAGAAAGTAAAACAATGAGCAGGAAAACCCATATCCCTTTTGGGGAATTTGTTCTATGTTTAACAAAATAACTCCAAAGCCATACCTGCCCTCCAAAAAGGATGATATGAATGATTTTGTCAAAATTGGGCAGCTCAGGTCCTGGTGGCAGTTCTTTGCCCGGGATAATGAGTAAAATAAAAATAGTAACTGACCAGATCAATGCCGGCCATATATGTTTTAATAATCCTTTGAACATATTATACAGGGCATCAGTTTTTCACCAGTGCGCTATATGCTTCAGCCGACAATAATGTATCTACGTCAGCAGGGGTATCTACTTTTACCTTAATCATCCAGCCTTCACCGTAAGGATCATTGTTTACCAGTTCCGGCTTATTATTTAATTCGGGATTTATTTCAATAACAGTTCCTGTTACCGGCAGGAATAAATCACTAACTGTCTTTACAGCTTCTACCGTACCAAAAACGGCTTCAGCTCCCAGGTGTTGATCCAGGGTCTCAATTTCAACATATACAATATCGCCTAATTCACTTTGTGCAAATTCAGTAATACCAATGATTGCCACATCACCTTCGAGGCGAACCCATTCATGATCTTTAGTATAACGCAGGTTTTCAGGAAAATTCATAATGCATAATTTAATGTTGCAAAGATTACAAAAACCATTTGAAAAAAGCGTAAATCAAATTTTTATGAAAAAACTAGTTTCTTTATATATTACTACTTTTAACCTGTCTGTTACTCTGGATAAAATATTCAGTCTTATTTCTGTTTTCTGAGTAATTGAGTTAGTAACTTATTCGTCTTATCCTTCAATGAACCCTGTTTTCTGAAAATACAGCAGTACATGATCTTTCATAAAATTTTCCTGTTCCGGCAGGGTCATTGCCGGTAAGGACTTTATTTGTTTGAAATGCGGCCATCCATCTTTATCCACCTTTTCCAGTTCATAATATCCACTTTGTGAAAAAAGTGAACAAACGGCAATGTGCATCAGATCCTGTTTCTGCTCTTTGGTAAATTTTGCTCGTATATCGCCCAACTCCTGGATGCCAACAAGGAAAAGAATAGCTTCCATATCTGGTTTTTTGTTAAACCGCTCCATAAGTTTTGCTTCAAGATTCCACCAGCGCACCTGGAGGTCACTATTAATATTACTCATGCCCCAAATGTACGGCAAAGGTTTTGCTCTACGGCAGTTGAATGTATTCAGATTTTTATGAGTTTGTACTAACGATTACCTTTGCGTGAAATTTTTTGAGGATGCTACAGGTAAATACGCTCAGGCAAAATACGGATTGGGTTAAAAAAAGGCTGGCAGTAAAACATTTTGCTGATATCAGCCTGGTAGATAAGATTATTGCGTTGGATGATACTCGCAAAAAACTTCAGCTCGAATTTGATACCCGGCAGGCAGAAGTGAACAGCACCTCTAAAATGATTGGGCAATATATAGCCAAAGGTGATAAGGAGGCTGCTGAAAACGCCAAAGGGTTAGTTGCAAAGATAAAACAGGAAATCAACGGCATTAATGACAGCATTGCATCAACCGAAATGCAATTACAGGAAGAGTTGATAAAACTGCCTAATCTGCCTTCTGAACAAGTACCCGGAGGAAAAACACCGGAAGATAATGTGGTAGTAAGAGAAGGAGGCACAAAACCTAACCTTGCAGCAACAGCCGTTCCACATTGGGAACTTATTAAAAAATACGGGCTGGTGGATTTTGAAACCGGGGCTAAAATTACCGGTAGCGGATTTCCTTTATATAAAGGGAAAGGGGCAAAATTGCAGCGGGCATTAGTGCAGTATTTTCTAGACTATAATACCCAGGCAGGATATATGGAATACCTGCCGCCCTTTATGGTAAATGAAGCCTCAGCGTACGGTACGGGTCAGCTACCCGATAAAGAGGGGCAGATGTATTATATGCCTGCAGATAATTTTTACATGATTCCCACTTCTGAAGTGCCGGTAACTAATATATACAGGGACGAAATACTTAAGGAAGAAGAACTCCCGGTTAAGATGACGGCTTACTCTCCCTGTTTCAGGCGTGAAGCGGGAAGTTTTGGTAAAGATGTACGGGGACTCAACAGGGTACACCAGTTTGAAAAAGTTGAGATCGTTCAGATCGTTCATCCTGATAAAAGTTATGAGGTGTTGGAAGAAATGGTAGCACATATAGAAAAACTGGTGAACACCCTTCAACTTCCATATCGCATCCTCAGGTTATGCGGGGGCGATATGAGCTTTACTTCTGCCCTCACTTACGACTTTGAAGTATATAGCGCTGCACAGGAACGCTGGCTGGAAGTAAGTTCAGTAAGTAATTTTGAAGCCTACCAGGCTAACCGTGCAAAGATTCGTTTCAAGTCAAAAGAAGAAAAGGGGAAGAATATACTTGCGCATACTTTAAATGGGAGTTCGCTGGCGCTACCGCGTATAGTAGCCTGCCTGCTTGAAAATAATCAAACGGAGTCAGGCATAATACTTCCGGAAATCTTACATTCTTATTTTGGTGAAAAAATTATCAGTTAAGATATGTCCACAGCTTTGGTGTTTCATGTTTGAAATTGCTTAAGGATATATCTGAACTTTATCCCGGTATAGTTTCTGCATCGGTCAGTTCCAGGACATTGCCTGTTCTTTCGCGAATTTGCCCGCAGGCCGCTTTATCATCAGCAAGTGATTTATGAAGTGAAGGTATCATTTCCTCCAGTTTGTTTTGCCATTGCTGTGTTTTCATTTCTTCAGGAAAACATCGGTTGAGCAATTCTGTCATAATAGAAACTGCGGTAGAGGCTCCCGGTGATGCCCCAAGTAATGCTGCAATTGTCCCATCTGCAGCGCTTACTACCTCTGTGCCAAATTCCAGTATACCGCCTTCATCCTCATCCTTTTTTATTACCTGCACCCGTTGCCCGGCTACTTCAAGGTCCCAGTCATAAATTTCTGCAAGAGGAAAGTATTCTTTTAAGGCTTCCAGTCTGTCTTCAGGTGACTGGCTCACCTGTTCTATCAGGTATTTGGTTAAGGGGATATTGTGGATGCCCGCCATCATCATGGGTTTGATATTGCTGATTTTGATGGAGGAAGGTAAATCCCAAAAGGAGCCATTTTTTAAAAACTTTGTAGAGAATCCTGCATAGGGCCCGAAAAGGAGCGATTTTTTGCCATCAATAATACGGGTATCTAAATGGGGGACACTCATGGGTGGAGAGCCTACTGCAGCTTTACCATATACTTTTGCAGAATGTCTTTCAATAACAGTAGGATTGTTACAGATTAGCCATTGACCGCTTACTGGAAAACCGCCATAACCTTTGCTTTCGGGAATCTCAGATTTTTCGAGCAATGGTAGCGAACCTCCACCTGCACCTATGAAAAGGAATTTGGTGGTAATGATTTTTTTATTTCCGGTGGTCATGTTTTTTACCCTTATCTTCCACCGTTTGTTTTTGTCCTGTTCCAAATCGTATACTTCGTGAGCCAGCAACAGTTTTACTTCGGGTTTATCAAAAAGATAACGGAATAATTTTCTGGTAAGGGCGCCAAAATTTACATCGGTACCCAAATCCATTTTTGTTGCGGCTACTTTTTCAGTGGCATCACGTCCTTCCATCACCAAGGGTATCCATTCCCTGAGTATGTTGCGGTCTGCCGAAAACTCCATTCCTTCAAAAAGATGATAATGTAATAGTGCCTCGTATCTTTTCTTCAGGTAGGCTACATTTTCTTCACCATGAACAAAGCTCATGTGCGGAACGGTATGAATGAAGTCCTTAGGATTGCGGATATATTGTTTCTCCAGGAGGTAAGTCCAGAATTCTCTGCTATGCAGAAACTGACCGGCAATTTTAATTGCCTTGCTGCAATCAATAGTGCCATCTGCTTTTTCAGGTGTATAGTTGAGTTCACAGAAAGCAGAGTGACCGGTACCCGCATTATTCCATGCGTCAGTGCTTTCCGCTGCTACTGTATGCAATCTTTCAATAACATAAATCGTGAGACTGGGTTGAAGCTCTTTCAGCATCACAGCTAAGGTAGCACTCATAATACCGGCGCCAACTAATACTACATCGGGGTTGTGTTCTTTTATACCTGACTTGCTCATACGCTGTCAAAATTTCCTTTATTAAAAACTAATTCATAGACGAAGCAAGGGTTTTGCAATGAGCAGGCAAAAAACCTGATAAGGAGCAGGCATGTAATTATCGGTCTGCGAATTTTGCCGCTAATGGAACATAAAGGTACATCAGAAAACCGAAGTGTGCAGTTATAAAAATGTACGCATTATATAAAGGATATAATGAGATAGGTATTTATTGAATAAGAACTGCTGTTTCATCAATAGGTACTGGTATCGTTCCCGGGTTATTTTCAATTATGATCGTTCATTGATTACTTTTGCCGGATGAAGGAAAACAGAATTTCTTTTGATGATATACTTGTAAAGTTGAAGATTTCAGTATTGAATGAAATGCAGCAATCGTTTTTAGAAGCAGCATCTTCGGGGAGGGATATTATACTTCTGTCACCCACAGGTTCGGGAAAAACCCTGGCATTCCTGTTGTCAGTTTTACAACAATTGGATATTGAAAGTGGAAAAACTCAGGCCTTGATCATTACCCCCTCAAGGGAATTGACGCAACAGATCGAGATGGTATTTAAGAAAATGAGTACCGGTTGTAAGGTAACCAGTTGTTATGGCGGGCATTTGCGCGAAACCGAAGAGAATAACCTGAAGGAAGCACCCGCACTGATTATCGGCACACCCGGAAGACTTGCAGATCATATACGTCGCGGCAATATTATTACTGCTTCTATTTCCACTCTCGTGCTGGATGAGTTTGATAAATCAGTAGAATTAGGTTTCGAGGAGGAGATGTCATTCATCATTGGTTCATTGCCTGCTGTACAGCATCGCTGGCTGACTTCAGCAACGGATGCGTTGGAAACCCCTGACTATATAGGGCTGAACAATCCGGTGAAACTTAGTTTTTTAAAAGAGGAACAGACAAAACCGGAAAGACTTGACATTAAAACCGTCAGAAGCCCTGAAAAGGATAAGATCAATACTTTATTTAAACTGATCTGTTATTTGGGCAGTCGCCCTACAATTGTTTTTTGCAATCATCGGGAATCAGTGGAACGCATCAGTAGTTTACTCAAAGAAAAAGGTATCTCCAACTTATTTTATCATGGGGCAATGGATCAGCGTGAAAGGGATGCTGCACTAAGCAAATTCAGAAATGGCAGCACTGCCCTGCTGATCACTACCGATCTTGCTGCACGGGGGCTTGATATTCCGCATATCAGATATATTATACATTATCATTTACCTGATACAGAGTCGGGATTTATACACCGAAACGGAAGAACGGCACGCATGGAGGCGAGTGGTACGGCAATTATAATTCTTTCACCGGAAGAAGTAATTCCTTCCTATATCGTTGATGAAACAACAATACAGCTACCAGATACAGAAGTGCTTCCGGAAAAGCCAAAATGGACCACCCTTTTTATAGGGGCAGGGAAAAAAGATAAAGTAAACAAAATAGATATCGTTGGGTTTCTTAGTAAAAAAGGAGAATTGAAAAAAGAAGACATAGGTCTGATTGATGTAAAGGACTACTTTTCGTTTGTGGCTGTGCGTAAGACCAAAGCAAGTCATGTGCTTCATCTTGTAAAAAATGAAAAAATCAAGAATAAGAAAGTGAAAATAGAAGTGGCTAAATGATCGCGAGAAGTGAAACGATAAATGGTAAACTACAAACAAGAAACATACTCACGTCTTAGATCTTGCCACCTTATACAGCAGTAATCCCAGTGCGGCAAAAAATAATACACCGAGTATTTCATATCCCAAATCACCTCCCATTATGCCGGTCAAGGATTCTTCCATGTTTATCCTGGTAAGTGCTTTTGAAATACTGCCGTTAACCGACAGAAATGCCACGATTACGCCGGCTATAGCGCCACCGGCAACAAGACCGGTAGCAAACAGATTCCCTTTGCCCAGGTCTTCTTCTTCAGGTGAAATCTTTTCACCTTTTCTTTTTTGCTGCCAGTCCACTATTCCTCTGATAGCGCCACCAATAAATATAGGCAATGTGGTAGCTAGCGGAAGATATAAACCGATGGCAAAAGAAAGAGCTTTTATACCACATAACTCCACTACTATTGCAATGAACACGCCCACTAATACATACTGCCAGTCAAGGTTAAACGATAATACACCTTTGATCAGTGTAGCCATCAATGTTGCCTGGGGGGCAGCATAAGTAGTTTGACCAATGGCATGATGAATACCCTGCGCCAACATCTCGGGGGTCGGTGTGTCAAGTACTTTTATGGTTACACCAATTGCGAGCGAAGAAACAATTGCACCGATAAATAATGCCATTTGCTGATAGCGCGGTGTTGCTCCAACAATATATCCGGTTTTAAGATCCTGCGAAGTTGCACCTGCATTTGCGGCAGCAATACAAATCATACCTCCCACTACAAGTACCATGGGCTCGTAAGCGCTTCCTGTCCAGCCGGCGGCAATAAAAATCAAACAGGTGCCGAGTATTGTAGCGATAGTCATGCCCGAGATGGGATTGTTGGAAGAGCCTATCAACCCCACTATTCTTGAAGAAACGGTTACAAATAAAGCACCGAATACTACGATGAGCAGACCTACCAGCAGACGGCTGAAAAAATTATTGCCGGGAATAAATGGCAACACTGATACAATCAACACTAATGCCAGACTGCCAATTCCTACTATTTTTAAGCTTAAATCTTTTTCTGTACGTAATTGCTTTTGATCTCCCTCACTTTTTGTATTGAGCGAACCCATGCTGCTCTTAAATGATGATATGATTGTAGGCAAGGTTTTCAACAAAGTAATAAACCCCCCGGCAGCCACAGCACCGGCGCCAATTTGCCGGATATATGCCCAGTATATGGCAGTGGAAAAATCGCTAAAGCTTTGGGTGTCGGGGTTCCATCCCCCCCTTCCGCCGGCTTTAGTGATATCCTCCAGCAGTCCGAGTTTTACAAGCTGTCCGGCTATTGCATCAGGCGATACCAGTGTTGCCAGCAGGGGTACCAGTGCAAACGAAGCCAGCACACTACCTGCAACGAGTACCCCACCAATCTTTGGACCAATAATATAACCGACTCCAAGATATTCCGGAGTAATCTCACCACTAATCTTTGCAGATGGCAGAAATTTATTTGCCTGTTTTGTCATAAACTGCGGTGTTTCCGCAATGACATGCAATATTTTTTGAAGCATAGCATACAACAGGGCAAATCCTAATCCGCTAAAAGCTGTTTTTGCCACATCTCCTCCTTTTTCCCCTGCTTTTAATACTGAAGCACAGGCCGTTCCTTCAGGATAGGGTAATGTATCATGTTCCTTCACAATTAACGGGTGGCGAAGAGGGATCATCATCAGGGTGCCAAGTATGCCACCAAGCACGGCAAGGGTAAGTATGATACCATAGCTGAAATAATCAGCATTGGCTTTATCGCTTAAGAACAAGAATCCGGGTAAGGTAAATACTACCCCTGCAGCAATGCTTTCACCTGCCGATCCGGTTGTTTGAATAATATTGTTTTCGAGGATGGTGGTTTTTAAAAATACCCGGCTCAACGTAATAGCCATGACGGCTATTGGGATAGAAGCTGATACAGTCAATCCTGCTTTAAGGGCCAGGTAAACAGTGGCAGCACCGAAAATGATTCCGAATGCGGCACCGGTTACAATGGCTTTAATAGTAAACTCAGCCATTTTGGTTTCGGGGGCAATAAAGGGGCGGAAGTTTTTTTCAGCCATTGGCTTGAATTTAAAAAGGAAAATAGGAAAAATAAATAAGAAAACACGAAAGTGATTGCCAGCAAATGGGATAACTATTTTAAAACAGATGAATAGCTGTTTTTTGAATTGAACATTCATTTTAAATACAGTTGGTAACACCAGCCTCGCTTATTTGTTATAACATTGCAGAAGGGAATTTATTAGTGAAATGTATTGATTGTCAGTATTTAAAATGGAAGATGTGTTTCCCGGCCGATGTTCAGTAATTGAGCAATGTATATACCAAAAGTTAATCTGTATCGTTTCTTAATATTAATAAGATGATTGATATAAACGTCTAACTGTAAGAAATATGAAAAATATAATCTTATGTGCAGCATGTGTAATAGTATTGGTGTCGTATTTAAGCAGTTGCTCACCTAAATATGGTTGCCCTGCCGATGGCAGGAGTGTAGGTGCTGAACGGGTTTTGAGCGGTGAAAAAGCACCTAAGGCTAGGACCTTTAAGAATTAGTTAACCACTAAATATCAAAACCATGAACCTAACCCTACGTAATGATTATGGCTGTACTGAAGCTGTAATTGATGAAAACTGCGGATTCGACAAATTCTATGGCGTTGCCAGTTTGCTGACGGATAAACTGAATGTCAACTTTACCAACAAAATTGACGATTCAAATACTTCTTACTGGGATTTTATCTTTAACGGACATAAACTCACATTGCACTACAATATTTACAACGGGGTTTCTATATTACCCGTTCGATCAAAAGGTGCCATCCCGGAAGATAACGAAGCAGTAAAAGCATTGGCAAGGGTGCTGGAAGACCATTTACAATAGTTTTGAATAAGTAAAAAAGACCGGGTGAACTTATCCGTATGATTTATCATTGATGGAATCAAGGATATTACAATAGCTTATGTACCTGTCTATATGAATGGATTCATTTTCAACTGCCGACTTAACAGCACATCCGGGTTCGCTAACGTGCAAACAATTATTAAACTGGCAATCATTGATAAGTAGCCGCATTTCAGGAAAATAGTGTGACAATTCCTGCCGCGAAATATCCACGATACCAAACTCACGTAAGCCCGGAGTGTCAATGACCTTTCCTCCGCCGGGAAGGTCAAACATTTCTGCAAAGGTGGTAGTATGTAAACCTTTTCCACTCCATCCGCTCACTTCTTTGGTCTTTAACCCGAAAGTTGGAATTATAGCATTGATAAAAGAAGATTTTCCAACGCCTGAATGTCCGCTGATCAGGGTAGTCTTATTTTGCAAAACTGATTGTGCTTCAGCAAGTCCTTCCTTTTTTTCAACACTTATTAATATTGTCTTATATCCAATTCCTTCATACATCTGTTTCCAGCTTTCGTATAACAGTGTTTCTTTTTCGCGATAAAGATCTTTTTTATTGAACAATACAATTGCGGGAACATGATAGGCCTCCGAAGCAACAAGAAAACGATCAATAAAGCCCTGTGAAGTACGCGGCTCACGAAGGGTACATATCAGTAATGCCTGATCAATATTGGCTGCAATGATATGATGCTGATATTTATTGGAAGGTGATTGCCTGTTGATGTAATTACGGCGTTTACTAATGCCTGTTATAATAACATTCGAGGTATCCCCTTCTTCTATTACCATTTCTATTTCATCGCCTACTGTAACCGGGTTAGTGGAAGTAATGTCATCCAATTTAAATCTCCCTTTTATTCTTGCGTTATATATTCTCCCTTCATGGTCTTTCACTGTGTACCAGCTTCCGGTTGATTTGTATACTATTCCTTTCATGCAGAGTCGGTTAAAAGGTAATAAAAGTGAAACGATAGAAATATCCCGCAATTCGCCTCCCGGGTTTGATATTTTACGAATGATGTTAGCACAACACTTTTATTTACTGCAATATCATGCCTGTATCGCCATTATCGTATTCCTTTATCCACGAAGCTAAGGTTTCCGTCCATAAGGGATGAATATTTAAACAGGGAATGAAAGTAAATAATTCTCCACCGGCTTCCATAAAAGTTTCCTTACCCCGCATTGCAATTTCTTCAAGGGTTTCCAGGCAATCACTCACAAATGCCGGGCATAGAATCAGCAATTTTTTTATCCCTTCTTTGGGCATTTGTTCGAGGCGTATATCTGTAAATGGTTCCAGCCAGCCCTTGCCCAGGCGGGACTGGAAGGAAATACTATACTTGTCTGAAGTGATTCCTAATTTTTGCGAAACCAGTTTTGTGGTTGTAAAACATTGATGACGATAGCAAAATCCATGTGCCGGAGATGCAGTATCACAGCAGGCGGGGGATTGCAGGCAATGGGATCCCGTAATATCTGATTTATGAATATGTCTTTCCGGGATCCCGTGATAACTGAAGAGGATATGATCATAGTCCTCTTTCAAAAATGGCTTTATACTTTCGGCAACTGCGTTAATATACCGGGGTTCATTGTAGAAAGGTTTAACTATTGAAAGTTTAAAGGAATAGTTTTTTCTGCGGTGAATTGTTTTTGCATGTTCAACTGCTGTTTCATAAGAAGACATGGCATAATGCGGATATAGGGGTACGGCTATTACTTCTTCCAGTTCCGGTACTTTTTTCATCAATGCATCTAATGCATCCTCTATTGCTGGATTTCCATACCGCATGGCAATCTCCACCGGTTCTGTTAGTTTCTCCTGTACAGCCTGCTGCAATTGGCGGGTATACACTATGAGTGGTGAACCCTCTTTTACCCAAATCTCTTTATATGCTTCCGCTGATTTAGGAGCCCGAAACGGAACTATTATTCCACCAACCAGCAACAGTCGCAGAAGATATGGTTTATCAATTACTCTTTTGTCCATTAAAAACTCCATCAGGTACTTTCTCACCTCTTTAACTGAAGTAGAATCAGGAGAGCCGAGGTTCATCAACAACACTCCACGCTTTTTAGAAGAACTCATATTTTAGTTTGATTAATTATTCAAATAAATTGGCAAAGGTCACTATTGGTGACCTTTGCTGATATTTTGGATTAAAAACGGGATGCTGCTGAAATTGTACGATCCATATCCTGATAGGAAATTGCATTGCTGATAAACCAGGATTCAAATGCAGACGGGGGCAAATATACTCCGGAATCCAGCATGTGATGAAAGAATCTGTTGAAAGCCGAAATATCTGATGCGGATGACCCGGCAAAATCTTTCACTTTATGACTGCTAAAATGTACACTAATCATACTACCCATCCGGTTAATTTGTACAGGCATATTTTTTTTCTTAAAAACATCTTTCAACCCTTTTTCAAGGTAAGCCCCTTTAGCTTCAAGCTCCTGGTAAATCACAGGGTTCTCTTTTAATATTTTGAGAAGTGTGTATCCTGCTATCATGGCTAAAGGATTACCACTCAAAGTTCCCGCCTGGTATACGCTGCCAACAGGTGCAATATATTCCATGATCTCTCTCCGGGCGGCAAAGGCTCCAACCGGCATGCCCCCTCCTATGATTTTGCCATAAGTCACAATATCGGCATTGATGTTAAATTTCTCCTGCGCCCCACCTGCTGCAAGACGGAAACCGGTCATTACTTCATCAAAAATTAAAAGCATTTTTTCGCGGTCGCAAATTTTACGCAAGACTTCAAGGTATCCTGCTTCAGGCAAAATACAACCCATATTTCCTGCTACGGGTTCTATAATTATTGCCGCCAACTCGTTTTTATGTGCGGCAATTAATTTTTCCAGACCATCTATATCATTATAAGCGCAGGTTAATGTATCTGCAGACACTCCAGCGGTTACTCCCGGTACGGCCTGTATATTAAACGTAGCAACACCGCTACCCGCTTTTACTAAAAAGCAATCGGCATGACCGTGGTAACACCCTTCGAATTTTATGAATTTATTTTTGCCGGTATAGCCCCTTGCCAGCCTGATAGCGCTCATACAAGCTTCAGTGCCGCTGTTTACCATCCGGATCAAATCTATGCCGGGGGTTATACTTTTGATGAGTTCGGCTATTTCAATTTCCAGCTCGGTTGGTGCGCCAAAAGAGGTAGATAAAACCGCCTTTTCCTGTATCGCCTTTACCACTGGCTCATAAGCGTGACCCAGTATCATTGGTCCCCAGGAGTTGATAAAATCTATATACTCATTTCCATCGGCATCATAGAGGTAGGCGCCCCGGGCTTTAGTAATAAACAGCGGTGTGCCTCCTACACTTTTAAATGCGCGCACCGGTGAATTTACGCCCCCTGGTATGGATCGCTTTGCCCTTTCAAATAAAGTTTTGCTGTATTGGTAGTTCATTTTATATCGTGCGATGTGAGTAGATAAATGTGAAATTGTGCAAATTTATTATTTTTCAGATGCTATCATTTTTGAAAGCATTGCAAAACATTTGTTTAAAAGGGTACTAACTCAATTAAATTTACCAATATCAAGATAATTCTGGTCAATAGAGTTTTTCTAAAAGCAGTTCTTCGCATTTGCTGAATCATATTAAATTTTCCTCGTTTGACAACTGTAAAGATATCTTGTACATCTCATTTACTTGATTCCTTATAGCCAGGTAAATATCAAGAGATTTATGTTTTAATTGAAGAAGTATAGGTTGTAATTTAATAATGAATGATTCTTAAAGATAAAGCCGGACAGGCAATGCCTCTCATTTTTCACTTCTCACGTTTTTCCTGCCTCATCCCAGCATTGCAGCCGCATCTTTAGCAAAATATGTAGCTATAAGATCTGCTCCGGCACGCTTTATAGATGTAAGGCTTTCAAGTATCGCCTTTTGTTCATCAAGCCAGCCCATTTTTGCGGCAGCCTTAATCATGGCATATTCCCCGCTCACATGATATGCGCTCACAGGCACGGTTACCCTGTTTTTAACTTCACGAATAATATCGAGATAAGCCATAGCAGGCTTTACCATTACTATATCAGCCCCCTGCTCTATATCCTGCAGTGTTTCATTTATTGCTTCTACACGATTGGCATAGTTCATCTGGTAGGTCTTCTTATCTCCAAATCCTGGTGCACTATCGAGCGCATCTCTGAATGGCCCGTAAAAGCAGGAAGCATATTTAGCACTGTATGACATGATACCTGTTTTAGAGCAATTATTTTCTTCAAGAGATTTTCGTATAGCGCCGATTCTGCCATCCATCATATCGCTGGGCGCCACAAAGTCTGCTCCTGCCGCTGCATGGCTCAGGCTCATCTTCACCAGTGCTTCTACCGTTTCATCGTTTAGTATCTTGCCGTCTTTTACTATACCATCATGCCCATATATAGAGTAAGGATCAAGTGCAACATCAGTCATTACAATCATTTCGGGTACGGTTTGTTTTAAGGCTTTAATGGCACGCTGCATCAGCCCTTTCTCATTCCATGCTTCTCTGCCGGTATTGTCTTTCATCTCATCCTTTGCTTTTACAAACAGGAGTACCGATTTAATACCCATATCCCAAACCAACTTTACTTCTTCTGTGAGTAAGTCAAGGGAATATCGGTAATAACCCGGCATGGATGGGATTTCATACTTAACGTTTTCTCCTTCATCTACAAATAATGGGAGTATAAAATCGTTAGGCGTTAATATAGTCTCTGCAACCATACTTCGTATGGATGCATTAGTGCGCAATATGCGGTTTCGTTTTTGAAGATACATTATGGTTCTGTTTTTTATACCAGTCCCTGGGATGAAGACAAACCGATAACAATTTTTCTTCTTCGCTCCCTTTTTCCGGTAAATAATTATAATCAAATCTAACTGTCGGCGGAAGGCTCATTAATATACTCTCTGTTCGGCCATTGGTTTTCAACCCGAACAGAGTACCTCTGTCATGAATCAGATTAAACTCCACGTAGCGCCCTCTTCTAATCTCCTGCCAGTATTTATTTTTTTCATTCCACATTATATTTTTTCTTTTTTCTGCAACAGGGAGGTATGCATCAAGAAAGCAATCTCCATTCGCTTTCTGAAACGCAAACAGCCTGTTGGCATCTGCATCATCTGCAGGGCGCAGGTAATCGTAGAATACTCCACCTATACCCCGCATTTCGTTTCCCCGGTGTTTATTAGAAAAATAGTCGTCGCATTGTTTTTTATACAAGGGGTATAAACCTTCTCCAAAAGGAGTTATGGCGTTCTGTAACGTAGTGTGAAAATGTATAGCATCTTCTTCAAAAAGGTAGTAAGGGGTCAGGTCTGCCCCGCCAGCAAACCAGCGATCAATAATTTTTTGATGTGCATCATATAACTCAAAATAACGCCAGTTGGCATGAACTGTGGGTACAAATGGATTGATCGGGTGAAGCACCAGGCTCAGACCGCAGGCGAACCATTTCTCTCCATTTATTTTTAACTGGCTTCGCATGGCATCACTTACATTTCCAAATACCACGGAAGTATTTACTCCTCCTTTCTCCAATAAATTGCCATGAGCAATCACTCTTGTTCTTCCGCCACCACCGCCATCTCTTTCCCATTTATCCTCGATGAAATTTGATTTCCCATCGGATTTTTCCAAAGCAGCACAAATCCTGTCTTGCAGAGAATGGATATATATAATCCATGCATCAGTTGTTAATTGCGGGTATTCAGTGTGCAATGATTGGGTATATGTTTCTTCAGCCTGCATTTTATTTTTGTCCTCTAAGCTGTTTTTCAAATTCGGCAGGTGTTATTATTTGTGTGGTTTTAACGGGATGATGCTCTAATAAATCTTTGTCACCAGTTATAGGTAGTCGGCTTTTGAAAAATCAATAAACGTTTACCAATAAGAAAACTGATCCAAATATTGGTGTCAAAGATTACCCTATGGATTTTGTCTGTCATATATTTCCTGCCTTACTTTTTCTACTTCTCTGTTTATTGTTTTCAAATTAAGGTCATTAGTTTTGAACTTCGCTAATAAACGGGAAAGTTTTGAATCAATCACTTCCTTTTCCAGTTCTTTAGACAGTCTCAACTTTTGTTGATTTGGCAATTGCTTTACTAAAGATAAAATCTGGTCAAAGGAAATATCCACCTTCACTGCTGTCTTCAACTTTCTTGTGTATTATATTTTTCAAATGTAGTAAATTTTGATTCCTCATAGAGGTAACACCAATCGTTAATTAGCATTTATAGAAGAATACTCCCACTCCCTTACCGTATCTACAAATGCTTTTGCGTGGTCAACAGGAATATTGGGCAATATCCCATGTCCAAGGTTTGCAATATATCGTTTGTTGCCAAAGGCATGCAGCATTTGAGTTACTTCTTTTTTAATAACAGGTATAGGTGAAAGAAGTTTTGCAGGATCAAAATTCCCTTGCAGTGTTATGTTATCCCCCGCAAATTCCCTTGCCAGTGCCGGTTGTATGCACCAGTCAATACCAAGCCCTGCTGCCCCTGTTGCTGCCATTTCTTTTAATGAATACCATGCACCTTTGGCAAAGATTATTACCGGTACTTCGCCATTGATTGCCTTTACAATACGACGTATATACTGCAAAGAGATATTTTCGAAATCTTCAGGACCAAGCAGCCCTCCCCAGCTATCAAAAATCTGCACCACATCTGCACCTGCTTTTATTTGGCCTTTTAAGTATGCGATGGTTGTTTCAGTAATCATATATAAAATCTGGTGAGCCAGTTCTGGCTGGGTATAACAAAATGCCCTGGCTTCATCGAAAGTCTTACTGCCTTTTCCCTGCACCATATAGCAGAGCAGCGTCCATGGGGCGCCCGCAAAACCAATAAGCGGCACTCGGTCATTCAACTCTTTTTTTATCAGGGCAACCGCATCAAAAACATATTGCAGTTTATCATGAATATCAGGTATGGTTATCCGTTGTAAATCTTTTTGTGTTTTAATCGGATCCGGCAGTATGGGACCTTTCGATTCAATCAGTTGGACTTCCATTCCCATAGCCTGCGGCACTACCAGTATATCTGAAAATAAAATAGCCGCATCCACACCAATGATATCAACGGGTTGCAAAGTAATTTCGCAGGCAAGTTCAGGAATCCGGCAACGTTCAAAAAAACCATATTTCTCCCTCAGCACCCTATATTCAGGCAGGTATCTGCCCGCCTGGCGCATCATCCATACCGGAGGGCGTTCTGTAGGTTCTCCACTAAGTGCTCTTAACAATAAATCATTTTTCATACGGTACACTCATTATACTGTAATCACTTGTTTAGTTAAACTTTATTTTCAATCCCTGTTGTTTTTTTGAAATGATCAATCACCAGTTCTACCAGATTGGCTTCTCCCGGCCATTGGCTTGTTATTACCGGATTGCTGCAATACGACTCTACCGTTGCGGTTGTGGTTTTGCCAATAGAGAAAATGATTGTGCTCAATGGAATTGTGTTTACTGAAAAGAAACTATGTGCACCGCTGGGACTAAAAAATAAAATGCCCTGGTAGTGTTTATGAATTGTTTTGGGTGTGCCTATCGTCTGGTACACAATTATTTCCCGTACATCTACACCTGATGCCTGCAGGTTTTCGGGAAGATCATTCAAACGCTGTTTGCCGCAAAAGAAAATTATTTTTCGAATATCATTGTGCTGCAGAATTTTTTCTGCAAGTCCGCTCGCATTTTTTGCTGTTGCTATAATGGAAGATTCATCGAAAATATCAAGCAGGGCTTCTTTTGTTGCTCCCCCGGTGCTAAATATTTTCCATGGTGGAATAATGCCAAGTTCGCTTTTTACTACTTCTACTGCATGTATACTTGTAAACACTGCTGTTATAGGCTGCCGGCTCAATGCATTAATGACTTCCTCTGTTTCTGCGGTAACATCGGGTATATTTTGAATAAAAGCCTCAGCATCTATAAAAAGATTGTGCAGGGTAGCTTTTTCTACCAACTCTTCATTCAAAAACCTTGTTGATAAAATATGGATATTATTAGCTGCCATACTTAATAGATTCAATTATTTTATCACCACCCCGACTTATCACTTCCGCACCTGCCTCTTTCCCCAGGTTAACAGCTTCAGCAATTGCAGCGTGTTTTTCTACACTTATCATCTGTTGTCCGTCTTTTGAATGCAGACTACCTTTGAGTATAACCTGTCCATTTATAATTATAGCCAGGGCGCTTATAGGTGTAGTACAACCCCCCATTAATGTCTTTAAAAAATCTCTTTCCACACCGGTACATATAGCTGTAGGTTCATCATTAATGGGTATGCATATTTTTTTAAGTACTTCGTCGTCTTCCCTGCAAACTACTGCTACCGCCCCTTGTGCGGGAGCAGGAAGCATCCATGTGAGATCAATACTTTCCTTGGGCCTTAAGTCAATTCTTTCCAGTCCTGCTGCAGCAAAGATAGCCCCGTGCCAGTTGCTTTCTGCCAGCTTTTTCAATCTGGAAATTACATTTCCTCTAAGATTCTCCAATTGGTGGTGGGGGTAGCGGTGCAGCCATTGTGCCCGCCTGCGCATACTGCTGGTGGCAATGATAAGTTTTGTTTTGTAATTGTCGTCGTTAATAGCTGATAGGGTATCTTCTCCATTACCCCTGAATACTAATATATCTGTATATGCATCGCGTTTCAGCACAGCAGCAGTGGTTATTCCTTTTGCAGGCTGAGTGGGAATGTCTTTAAAAGAATGTACGGCCAGGTCAATACGTTTTTGGAGAAGAGCAATATCAAGGGTTTTAGTAAATATACCCTGAACGCCTATTTCGTACAGAGGGGTTGATAAATCAATGTCGCCCTCACTTTTTATAAGCACCAATTCAGATCGTATGTCTTGCTGATGGAGAAGGTGTTGTACTTTTTTGGCCTGCCATTGTGCTAATTCGCTATCGCGGGTTCCTATTTTAACTACCTGGCTCATAACGTAAAAATATGGCTTAAGAGGTTAATCCGTCCGGGCTGCATTGCCTATTTTGTTTGATGAAATAACCGAAGTTTGTTTACATAATGTAAATACAACATCAGTAAAAATCCGTTTATGAATGACTTATTTTAAGATATTCATGCATTGTATTAATATATTGACAACCTTTTGCGGAGTGTTTACGAAGATCAACGGCAAGCGTTTTAACTGCTTTTTGAATGATAATATCTTTTTCTTCGATTTGTATTGATTCGGGACAGCGTGTGTTTTCAGACAACTCGTAAAGTTTAGACTTTACCTCGCTGAGGAAATGGCGATGCAAAAATAATTTATGCCATTCCACAAACTCTCCCAAAGTTTCATTGATAATATCGGATGCTTTAGGAATTTCGGACCTCCGTTTTGCAAAAGTCTTATCTAATATTGTCGATATCTGGTCAACGTCCATTAAAATAATTCCCTCTTTTTGCCTGACTGAAGGGTCAATACATTTTGGAACCGACAGGTCTAAAAGGAGACGTTGTTTTTGGCTGTTGAAAAAATCAGGCAGTATCGTATACTCTCCGGCTGTTGTGCTGGTGATAAGTATATCTGCTTCATCACATGCACGGGATAAATGTTTATATGAAACAGACGTCATTCCATTTTTACGGGCAAAATCTTCAGATTTCACTGAAGTTCGGTTCGTAATACTAACATGGGCTCCGGGAAAATATTCGAGAATATTTTTTGCCACATTGCACCCAAATTTTCCGGCTCCAACAAGTAAAATATTTTTTTGCTGAATATCAGGAACGTTTTCCCTGATTGCTTCGATGGCTGCATAAGCTACAGACACCGTACCTGTGCTCAACTGTGTTTCAGTTTTTATTCTTTTAGATGCCTGGAGCGCAAAATTCACAAGTCGGTCTGCCAACGTTCCCAGCAACCCGTTTTCCCGGGCATGTTTTGCAGCCTTTTTCAGTTGCATTAGTATTTCATAATCGCCAATGATCTGCGAGTCTAATCCTGAAGCTACCTTAAACAAATGGTTAACTGCATCCATACCATGCAATGTGTAACCCGGTTCTTTAAAAACTGCACTATTGTTCTTTGTTGCAGTGCATAATAAATCAATCAAAGTATTTGCAGGGGCTGTTCCGTAAAGTTCAGTCCGGTTGCAGGTAGATAATACTATAAGATCATGAATCTGCTGTTGTTTTGCAAGTTGGATTATTTCTTCCAGTTTAGAGGTACACACGGCAAAATCACTACGGGTGGCAGTATTGGCTTTGTGATAATTGATGCCGATAACAGTAAAACTTTCCAGTCCGCTGCAAATATCATATTGAGTCAGATCCATCATAAGGGAGAATGCAAAAATAATAGACAGCGGATATCTATGCGTCAATGTTTTGTCATAAAATCGTCATGTCTGTATAAAATGGTTGACGATTTACAATAATAATTATTATGAGCGAAACAACAGTTCACAGGGCTTGAGTCCTGTGTGCTTTTTAAATGCTGTTGAAAAATGAGAAATAGAAGAATACCCAAGTATTAAAGAAACATCAGTTACACTAAGTCCTTTTTCATAAAGCAGGTATTTGGCATGTTCCATCCGCTGACTTTGGTAAAAATCAAAAATAGTAGTACCAAATATTTCTTTGAACCCTTTTTTCAGATAACATTCATTGATTGCTACTTTACGACTCAGTTCCCTGATGGTGATAGGTTCCCCTATATGTTTCAGCAAAATATCTCTTGCGCTGATGATCTTATCACGATCTACATCATTGGAAAGGAATTTACAGTTTAAAGGGATATCGTCTTCCTTTTCACCCAGCATGCATTCCAGGCTGTATAACAGCAGCATTTGGGTTTGTGCATTGATGTAGATATTTTCAAGGCCTTCAGTATATGTATTATTCAACAGGCTCTCCAATACCATACGGGTACGGCTGCAAAGTGGAAGAATCTTTGCAAAAGAGGATGTGTGTCTGAAAGATAATACCTCGTTGGTAAAGCCGGTATTGCGTGAAGCATTCAGGTACTGTAGTAAATGCTCAGGGTAAAACGCAAAACTCATCACATCCATAGTTTCTTCCTTTTCCCTGCAATTTTGCGAAATACCTGCTTTACAGCTTTCACATTCAAAGTTTTTGCCATTGCAATACACATTTCCTGCAATACAAAACTTCAGTTCCAAAGTAGGAGAAGTCTCTTTACTCTTCCGGTATTGATAGCTTAAGATACCGGTATCTTCAAAAATCCAGTTGGGTTGTTTGCGATAGCGCTTAATCACATATTGCACTGCACCCGGCGTAACCCGTTCTTTTTCCTCTATTAGTTCAAGATCATCGGCCATTACCGGGCTTTTCTGTGCTATTTCCAATATATCGGGAATACTCACCATAAGATTTTGCAAATATACGGAGTTTAGCCTGTTTACCTGTTATTGTGTTATTCACTCTATTGTTTTTGACGCTAATTCAATGTGGAAATCCTGGCGGTCAGCGGAGTTAAAAATCTTCTTTAAAATTGCCTGTACCGCTCAATTACAGTACATTTGCAAAATATTTTTTTGACCAGAAAAAGTGAATGCAGAACGATTACTATGAGTATTGACACACAGGCTTTATCCACGCCTCCACAGACAGCAAACGGTTATGGTGCAGATAGTATACAAATTTTAGAAGGTTTGGAGGCTGTGCGTAAGCGGCCTGCCATGTATATTGGTGATATCAGCAGCAAGGGGTTACATCATTTGGTGTATGAGGTAGTTGACAACTCGATTGACGAAGCACTTGCCGGATATTGTAAGAACATTTCAGTTACGATTCATGAAGATAATTCCATAAGTGTACAGGATGACGGTAGGGGCATACCTACGGGTATTATGAGTAAAGAAAAGAGAAGTGCACTTGAAGTAGTAATGACTGTATTGCATGCCGGTGGCAAATTTGATAAGAATACCTATAAAGTGTCCGGAGGTTTGCACGGAGTTGGGGTAAGTTGCGTAAATGCATTGAGCTCCAGGCTGCATGTTACAGTACATCGCGAGGGTAAGATTTTTGAGCAGGAATACCATACCGGTATTCCGCAATATGCCGTAAGAGAAATCGGCACTACAGATATTACAGGTACATATATTCATTTTTGGCCGGACAGCTCCATATTTATTGTCACAGTTTATAATAAGGATATCCTGGAAGCACGACTTAGAGAGTTGGCTTATCTTAATAAAGGGATTACCATAAACCTGTATGACTTGCGGGAAAAAGACGAAGAGGGAAATTCCTATTCAAAAACATTTTACAGCGAAGGTGGAATTGCTGAATTTATAGAAATGCTTGATAAGAACAGCAACAGGCAGTCTCTGCTCCCCAATGTTATTTATGGGGAAGCTTTTGATGTGGGAAGCAATGTATCTGTTGAAGTGGCAATGACCTATAATTCCAGCTTCCAGGAACATATTTTCAGCTATGTAAATAATATTAACACTATAGAAGGCGGAACACATGTATCGGGATTTCGCCGATCTGTAACAAGAGTATTCAAAGCTTATGGTGAACGGGAGGGAATGTTTGAAAAAGCAAAAGTGGAAATTGAAGGTGATGATTTTAGGGAAGGACTGAGTGCTATCATTTCTGTAAAAGTTCCTGAACCGCAGTTTGAAGGTCAGACAAAAACAAAACTTGGGAATAATGAAGTGATGGGTGTGGTGGATACCGCTTTGAGTAAGGTACTGCAAACCTATCTCGAAGAAAATCCTAAGGATGCCAAGCAGATCATTTCAAAAGTGATACTTGCTGCCCAGGCAAGAGTGGCAGCAAGAAAGGCAAGAGATCTTGTACAACGCAAAAGCGGACTGACGGGTGGTGGTTTACCGGGTAAATTAGCCGATTGCTCTGACCGTAACCCCGAAAAATGTGAGCTTTTTCTTGTTGAGGGAGATTCGGCGGGTGGTACTGCCAAACAGGGACGTGACCGGAATTTTCAGGCAATTCTACCACTGCGGGGTAAGATACTGAACGTAGAAAAAGCGATGGAACACAAGATCTACGACAATGAAGAAATTCGCAATATTTTTACAGCCCTCGGTGTTAAAATAGGAACTCCCGAAGATCCGAAGGCACTGGATATCTCAAAGCTCCGTTATCATAAACTCATTATTATGACGGATGCCGACGTGGATGGAAGTCATATCGCTACGCTCATTCTAACATTTATTTTCAGGTATATGAAAGAACTGGTGGAACAGGGTTATGTGTACCTGGCACAACCCCCTCTATACCTTATAAAAAAAGGCAGGGAATCTGCCTATGCCTGGAGCGAAGAGCAGAGGAAAGCCCTGGTGGAAAAAATTGGTGGTGGAAAAGAGGAGAGTGTGAATGTACAACGATATAAAGGTTTGGGTGAAATGAATGCCGAACAGTTATGGCAAACTACCATGAACGCTGAAAGCAGGACACTTAAAAGAGTAACTATTGAAAGTGCTGCTGAGGCAGATCGTGTATTCAGTATGCTGATGGGTGATGAAGTGGCCCCAAGAAGAGAATTTATAGAGTCGCACGCCAAATATGCTAATCTTGACGTGTAATTAATTTTAGCAATACGGCTATTGGATTATTATTACCTTCGATGCTTACAACATCGCAGCCTTTTATTATTAATAAAATAAAATACGAAATTATGTCAGACACAACCTTAACAGCATATAATGTAAAGACAAAAGAGAAAAATGTTCCTATTCAGGATGCAGTAATTACCAAAACCTCAAAAGGTGCATATATGGCGCAGGGACACGATGGTAAGGGAAATAAACTTACTACTCTTTTAGGTGAAGCAAAAGCATTAGCGGCAATTAAAGCGGGAACTGCTAAGCAAGGTTGGTAGAGCCTGTAAATTATCTTAATCAAAAGATAGACGTGAAAGGTGAGGGGATAAAAGTGAAAACCATTTCACTGCTCTTATTTCTCGTTTGATATACCCCCAGAAGTGTACTTGCCCCATTCTTACAAAAAAAGGTCGGGGTAGAGATTTACACCTGGCACAACACTATATTTTCCCAAATCAGTGATACCTTCTTCAGCAAGCACTTCTTCATCAATAAAAAAATTGCCGGTGCATGTTGAAGAAGGACGTGATAGTATACAATAAGCGGCGTCTGCAATGATTTCCGGCTTGCGGCTCATCTTAATTAATGCCTCTCCACCCAAAAGATTTTCTACTGCAGCGGTGGCAATTGTAGTTCTAGGCCAGAGGGTATTTGCGGCAATCTTATCATTTTTCAGTTCTTCAGCCAATCCCATGGCGATCATGCTCATATTATATTTGCTCAACGTATAAGCGAGGTGGGCACCAAACCATTTGGGCTTCATATTTAATGGAGGTGAAAGATTGAGAATATGCGGATTGGTTCCCTTGCGCAGGTAAGGGATACAGGCTTTACTCACCATAAAAGTACCCCGCACATTAATATCATGCATCAGGTCAAACCGCTTTGGTTCTGTTTTTTCGGTAGTGGTGAGTGAAATGGCAGATGCATTATTTATGAGTATATCAATGCCCCCAAAAACTTCTATGCTTTTTGCGACAGCCGCTGCAATCTGGTCTTCAAAACGAATATCGCATTGTACCGGTAAAGCTTCTCCTCCCAATTCTACCACTTCTTTTGCAGCCGTAAAAATTGTTCCTCCAAGTTTGGGATTTTCTTCTATTGACTTTGCAGCAATTACTACCTGGGCGCCATCTGCTGCTAATCGCAGGGCAATTGCTTTTCCAATTCCACGGCTTGCTCCTGTTATAAAAACTGTTTTTCCTTTAAAGGGCATAATCGGCAATTTTAACTGTAAAGATGTAAGTTACAAAGCAATTTCAACAGCAGGATCCCAAAATACTTTTTCGAAATCTATGATAATATCATCCTTTACCCTGATACCTTCCTTTTTTAATAAGTTTTCCATGACATCAGGACCGCCAAAATGATGTTTGCCGCTAAGCATACCATTGCGGTTGACTACACGGTGCGCAGGTACACTTGGGCAGGAAGATCCGGCGCCGCTTAATGCCCAGCCTACCATTCGGGCTGAGAGTTTAGTACCTATATAAGCGGCAATAGCTCCATACGATGTTGCTCTGCCACGCGGGATAAGTCTTACTACATCATAAACGGTTTCAAAAAAAGAATCTTTTCTGCCGGCGTTAACCAATGGTATTTTCAGCGTTCTCTTAGTTTGCTTTTTTGTGCGCTTCATATTGCAGTAAAAGTTGTTACCCCTTTCAGCTTATTGTTTCAGTTAATAATAGTTTCAGGCGAATATCTTTTTCAACCGGTATTTCTTTAGCAATATTGAATTTCAGATAATATACTTTTTTAGTTCCTGCTATGTCGAGGCTTTCATAATAGGTTTTTATTTTTAGATCATCATGTATACCGGGTTGAGTATATATATCATTATAGTTTTCTGCAACATTCAGATCGTACAATCCAGCCACCAGCAGTGTGAAGTTATATAAATCGGGTGAGTCGGTCTTCAGATGTATAAAGCCATCCTTTTGTAAAATTCTTTTGTATAATCGTAAAAATCTGGGATGAGTCAATCTTTTTTTTGCTTTAGACATGCGCAATTGCGGATCAGGAAAAGTAATCCATATTTCTTTTACTTCACTATCGGAAAAATAATTGGTAATACTTTCTATTTGGGTACGCAGAAAAGCCGCATTCTTCAAACCTTCGTCAAGCGCTTTTTTTGCACCTGCCCAGATACGGTTGCCTTTGAGATCAACCCCAATAAAATTTCTATCCTGGTATTGGCGGGCAAGCGATACTGTATATTCTCCTTTGCCGCAAGCCAGTTCAATTGTTATTGGATTATCATTGCCAAAAAACGATGCCCATTTTCCCTGCATGCCTTCAGGATATTGTAATACATTAGGGAATGACTTAATAGCCTCAAACCTGATTAATTTTTTATGACCCATTGGGTACAAAGATAGGAAAGGAGTAAGGTAAAAGGGGTATTATAAAAATGGGAAGAAGTTCAGCATCTTAAAAATTAAAACTGTAACAACCTGTGCACACATTCATCTAATCTTGATTTTGCCAAAAAGTTTTTTTCGAGCTCCTTATTAAAAGGAACAGGGGTATCCAGAGAAGCACAACGCATTACCGGGGCATCAAGCTGCGAAAAGCAGTGTTCCTGTATCCATGCAGCTATTTCAGCGCCAATACCTCCGGTCAGTGTATCCTCATGAAGTACAAGTATTCTTCCTGTTTTAGACACGGTTGCAGTTATTGCTTCATAATCCAGTGGCAGCAGACTCCTGAGGTCGAGGATGTCAAAAGAAATTTGAGGATGACGGGCAGCATAGTCAATAGCCCAGTGTACGCCGGCACCATAGGTGATAATTGAAATATCTTCTCCCTGTTCTACCAATTTGGCTTTACCAATAGATACTTCATAAAACTCTTCAGGTACCGGACCCTCAATACTTCGGTACAGGGCTTTGTGTTCAAAAAATAAAACGGGATTGGGGTCATTAATAGCGGCAATCAATAACCCTTTGGCATCCAGCGGAGAGGATGGGTATACAATTTTAAGCCCGGGGGTATGTACAAACCAGGCTTCATTGCTTTGTGAATGAAAAGGCCCGGCACCTGTGCCTGCCCCTGTAGGCATGCGTATAACCACATCAGCATTTTGACCCCACCTGTAATGTATTTTGGCAAGATTGTTTACTATCTGATTGAACCCCATAGTCACAAAATCTGCAAACTGCATTTCAACAACAGATTTGTACCCTTCAATACTGAGTCCGAGTGCAGCGCCAATAATCGCACTTTCGCAGAGTGGAGTATTGCGTACCCGCTCTTTCCCGAATTTATTGAAAAGCCCTTCGGTTATTTTAAAAGCTCCACCGTATTCAGCGATATCCTGCCCCATCAATATGAGATTGTCGTGTTGTATCATACTCTGATATAAGGCTTCACTCACAGCGTCTACCAGCCTTTTTTGCTGAATATTGAACGGGGAATGAGCTATATCTTCATCTGTATTAATAACCTGAATGGTATATTTATTGTCAGACTTGCCCCATAAAGCATATACATCTTTTGTTTCCTGGTAAGTATCAGGAACTATGGCATCATGAGCAAATCCCTTTTCCAACTCTTCCTCTATATATCGTTTGTATTCTGTTTTGGCGCCTTCAATATCGGTAGTAGTCAAAATATTTTCCTGTAATAACCAATGTTCAAAGGTATGTACCGGGTCTTTCTGCTCCCAAACTTTCAGCAATTCTTCCGGTACATATTTTGTGCCGCTGGCTTCTTCGTGACCACGCATCCGAAATGTCATACATTCTACCAGGTATGGTTTTTGTTTTTCTATACAATATTCCCGTACTCCTTTTATAGTATCATATACCGTGAGGATATTATTGCCATCTATCTGTACTCCTTCCATGCCATAACCTTTGGCGCGGTCAACAATTGATTCACATTTATATTGCTCATTTGTTGGCGTGCTGAGTCCGTAGCCATTATTCTCCACTAAGAATATAACTGGTAACCCCCATACTGCGGCTACATTAAGAGCTTCGTGAAAATCACCTTCGCTGGTAGCTCCTTCTCCACAAAATACCAGTGCTGCTTTGTTCTGTTGTTTTAATTTATAGGCAAGGGCAATACCATCTGCTACTGCAAGCTGAGGTCCAAGGTGAGATATCATTCCGCAGATATGGTGCTCGTTATCGCCAAAGTGAAAGCTTCTTTCCCGGCCCTTACTATATCCTTTGGAAGAGCCCTGCCATTGCATAAATAACCTGCTCAGCGGAAGTTTACGGGTAGTAAATACACCCAGGTTGCGATGCAGGGGCAATATCCATTCATCGCTTTGCATAGCAGAAGTTGCACCTGCAGCAATAGCTTCCTGACCGATGCCACTAAACCATTTGCTGATACGACCCTGTCTTAACAAAATCAACATCTTTTCTTCTATCATCCGGGGCAGCAGGAGGGCTTGGTAAAGTAGCTCAAGCTGAGATTTCGTAAAGTTCTTTTGCTGAAAATGCATATACAAACCTATAGGTTTTTTGAAATACGCCGGGTTATTATAATGTTTAATGCTTTCTTTGATGACTTTACGTTTATTGTTGTAAACGTATTAGAGTAACGGTTATGATATGATAACAGGTAGTATTTCTTTCATGTTATTCTTTTTTATTCCCAAACAACAGTGAGGAGGTTATTGACAGGAGCAACCCGAACAGGAGCGCCCACCAAAAGCCATCTATATGTATGCCGTTTACGAGCTTTGATGCCAGAAGCACTATCAATGCATTGATAATAAAGAGGAAGAGGCCAAGGGTAATGATGGTTAGTGGAATGGTGAGTATGATCAGGATGGGTTTCAAAATAACGTTTGCCAGTGCAAGCACTAAGGCAAATATCAAAGCCGTCCAGTAGGTGTCAATATGAATTCCTTTCAAAACATTTGACAGGGCAAATGCTACAGCCGCTGTTACTATGAGTTTAATGATAAAGTTCATCAGAGTGTTTTTTAGTATCAAAATTGTTTAAGCTCTTATTGTCCCTGGGATAAGTTTTAAACAAGTTCGTTAAAATATTTGTTTATCAGTCCGGAAGATGACAAAAATTGTTACAAAATACAATACCTTATGTTTAAACTTCACAAAGCGGGTCAAAATAAGTTTCTTTGCATTTTCTTAAAAATCTAATCCCCCGATATTATCATGTGGAAAAAGATCGGACAATTTGTTTTGAAGTACAGACTGGCTTTGCTGATCACAGTAGTGCTTTCTACAGTGTTTATGTTATATCACGGCAGGCAGGTGACGATCAGTTATGAGTTTGTGCGGACTATTCCTGTTGATAATCCCCTATATAAAAAATACCTTGCTTTTAAACAGCAGTTTGGTGATGATGGTAATACGCTGGTAATAGGGTTTACCAAATCCGATCTTTTTAAGAAGAATATTTTTGAGGATTTTGCCACTTTGTGTAATGATCTTAAAAAAGTGAACAAAGTGGAGGGTGTGCTGAGTGTGGCAAATGCCATTGACCTGGTGAAAGAAGATAGTACCGAAAAGCTGAAAGTAATCCCACTTTTTTCTCCATCTTCTTCATGGTCTCAGCAGCAATTAGATAGTGCAGTTCAGGTGTTTTATACATTGCCATTTTATAAAGGGTTGTTGTACAACCCGGATACAAAAGCTTACCTGATTGCTGTAAAAATCAACAAGGATGTTTTAGGTAGCAAGGGGCGCGAAAAAGTGGTGGCTGCAATTGAAGACCTTACCTATAGTTTTGGGCAAAAACATTCAGTAGAAATGCATATTAGCGGGCTTCCGCTAATACGCACTAATATGGCGATAAAAGTGGAAAAAGAGATGCGATGGTTTTTGCTAGGCTCTGTGTTGATATCTGCCATCATACTGATCATTTTTTTCAGGTCGGTGAGTGCCACCCTGCTATCCCTTAGTGTGGTGATCATTGGTGTAATATGGAGCATGGGTGTTATGCATTTATGTCACTATAATATAAGCTTGCTCACAGCGCTTGTACCCCCGCTTATAGTCGTTATCGGTATTCCCAACTGTGTTTACTTTTTGAATAAATACCATACCGCCTGGCTCGATACCAGAGATAAACATACCGCCCTGGTAGAAATGGTCAACCGGATGGGAATCATCACGCTGTTTTGCAATATTGCAGCCGCCATTGGCTTTGCTGTATTTGCATTTACCAAAAGCGCCATACTTAAAGAATTTGGCGTGGTAGCCGGCATAAGCATTTTTGCTATTTTTTTCATATCGCTCGGTGTCATCCCGGCTGTGTTAAGCTATTTGCCGGCGCCTAAAATACGACATGTAAAATACCTCGAAAGCAGGTGGCTGGATGTGGTGCTGACGAGGGTAGAAAAGTGGGTATTCAATCATACCAAAACCATATATATCATTACCGGACTTGTTATCGTATTTGCCGTAATGGGCATGATGCGTCTGCAATCTGTCGGGCACATGGTAGATGATATCCCGTCAACAGATAAAATATATACCGATCTTAAATATTTTGAAACCAATTTTAAAGGGATCATGCCACTTGATATCATAGTTGATACCAAAAAGAAATACGGGCTTAGCGGTTTAAAAGCGCTCAATACATTTTCAAAAATTGATTCCCTTTCCCAATATATTGCTTCAAAAAAAGAAATGGCCAAACCGTTGTCGCTTGCAGAGGGATTGAAGTTTGCCAAACAGGCTTTTTATGATGGCGACAGCAATAATTATGCAATGCCCAATACTTTTGATGGTGCATTTGTTGCAGATTATCTAAAGGTTAGAAAAGATACAGGCGACCCCGCTGCCAACAATAATGTCTTCCGGCAACTGATGAATGCTTTTATGGACAGCAGTCGCCAAAAAACAAGAATCAGTGTGAATATGGCGGATGTAGGGAGCAAAAAGTTACCCCTGATCCTGGCAGATATTAAAAAACGATCCGACCAGCTTTTTGACTCAACACATTACAATATAGAGTTTACAGGAACAAGTGTTACTTTTCTGGAAGGAAGCCGGTTCATCATTCACGGACTGCGGGATAGTATACTTTGGGCTTTTTTACTTATTTCGCTGTGTATGCTCTATCTGTTTAAGTCTCTCCGGATTTTGATTTGCTCTTTAGTCCCTAATATTATACCATTGATGCTCACTGCCGGTATTATGGGTTGGGCGGGCGTACCACTTAAACCTTCTACTGTTTTGATTTTTGGGATAGCACTGGGCATTGCCATTGATGTAACCATACGGTTTCTTGTTACCTACCGGCAACAACTTCCTGCCAATAACAATAAGATTCAACCCACCGTTCTGCAAACTATCCATCATACAGGAATTAGTATAATCTATACTTCATTAGTGTTAATCGCCGGTTTCAGTATTTTTATGTTTAGCGGATTTGGCGGCACCCAGGCATTGGGTTGGCTTACCTCTCTCACCCTGCTCGCTGCTACAATTACCAATCTTGTGTTGTTGCCCGTTTTGCTGATGCTGATGCAAAAAGAGAAAAGCAATAATTACAAGTAAAAAATTAAATAAGAGCAGAAAATTATCTAATTAGTTTTTGCTAACACTTGTTAGCGTAACCGACAGATAATCAGTTTCTTTAGCAAATGATATATACTATGAGCTTGATAATCATTTGACTTCCCTTATTATTAAAGCAGCAATACCACCAAGTGTGCTGTCTTTTTACAAGTAGATTGTAAGACCTAAATTTTTACAAAAAATCCAAGGTTAACAATTCTTTATATCTTTGGAGCTTTAAAATTTTAACAAACATGAGAAAAACTGTATCACTATTTGCAGTGTTGATGCTATGTATTGTATCAGCATTCTCGCAAAACAAAACCGTAACAGGTCAGGTAACAAACTCTGACGGAGGTCCAATTCCTTATGCTTCCATTAAAATTAAAGGTGAGAACACAGGTGTAGCCGCCGACCAGAATGGTAAATTTAGTATAGTTGTAAATTCCAGAGCTATACTTACCATTAGTGCAGCCGGCTTCGAATCGCAGGATATAGCAATAGGCGACCGGTCAGCAATTGCTGTAAGTCTGGTATCCTCTGCTAATCTCCAGGAAGTTGTGATTACCGCTTTAGGTGTAAAAAGAAATCGCAACGACTTAGCCTATGCGGCACAATCTGTTAATGCAGATGCGATAGAAAAAGCATCACAGACAGATGCACTCAAGGCGCTGTCGGGGAAGATTGCAGGTGTTCAAATTACTTCTTCTACCGGTACGCCGGGCGGCGCTGCCTACATTCAGTTGCGCGGCGCGAATTCAATAACAGGGGATAATCAGCCGTTATTCGTAATTGATGGTGTGCCTGTTGATAATGGGCAAAATTATTCCGGAGACCCTTCAGATGGAACGAACAATGTATTATTTGGCGCTACCAACACCAACAGGGGCGCTGATATTAATCCCAATGATATTGAAAGTATTACGGTATTAAAAGGACCTGCAGCGGCAGCCTTATATGGAATTGGTGCTGCTAATGGTGCAATTATAATTATCACTAAGAGCGGTAAGGCCGGTAAAATACAGGTAGAGTTTAATTCCACAGTATCTTTTGATAAAGTAAACAGATTACCAGGGTTACAAAATCAATGGGTAAAAGGCTCAGGTGGAACAATCGGAAAATTCCCCTCCTCCAACCGCTATTCCTGGGGGGCAAAAGCCGATACCTTAATGTGGACTGGCGTTCCAAATGACTTTGATATTCACGGTCAAGTAGTGGGTAAATCTAACCCAGGAGCAAAAGTCCCCTTTACCCCCTATGATAATATGAGGAATTTTTTCAGAACTGCACCATCTTTTACAAACTCCATTGCATTTTCCGGGGGCAATGACATTGCCACATACAGAATGGGATATACTAATCTATATCAGAATTCAATCGTACCCACACAATTCTTTCAGAGAAATTCTTTAAGTTTTGCAGGCTCGTTGAAAATATCGGAGAAGATAAAAGCTTCTACAAACATCAATTATACCAGAAGTAACAGCACCCAACCGCAAAACGGAAGCAATCTCTCGGGTATAATGCTTGGGCTTACGAGAACTCCAATAAATTTTGATAATTCAAACGGTGCGACAAATGCCGAAGATCCCAAAGCATATATGTTCCCGGTTGGCTCCGATTATGCAGGACTTCAAAGAGCATACCGGTTCAATGGCGCTTCAGCTATTTACGATAATCCCTACTGGACAATAAATAAAACTCCATATACTACTGATCTTGACAGAATTATTGGAAATGTTCAGCTCGATTATAATATTGGTTCAGGCTTTAGTGCATTGTATCGTTTGGGTACTGATATATATCAGGATAACCGCGAACAATATTACGATATTGGATCAAGCGCATATAATGGCGGACGTATTTTTTATGACAGGTATACCTACAAGAGTTTAAACTCTGACCTTATTTTGTCATATTCAAAAAAACTGTCTGAAAGCTTTAAGTTTGACGGTAAAATTGGTCAAAATTTTTATAGCAGCAAATTGAATGAATTATATACCCAGGGTGATGGACTGGTAGCTTCCGATTATAATAATATGGACAATGCCACGGTAGTAAAATCCTCTAATTTTGTTACCCCCTACAGGAGATCTGCTGTATATTTCGACCTTAACTTTGATTATGCTTCTCTTTTATTTCTTGAAATAACAGGTAGAAATGACTGGTCTTCAACATTACCTGTGGATAAAAGATCATTTTTTTATCCGTCTGCAAGTTTAGGTTTTGTATTTACCCGCTTGGGAGGAATGCAAAACGATGTTCTTAACTATGGTAAATTAAGGTTGTCTGCTGCTCAAGTGGGAAAAGATGCACCTTCTTTTGCATTGAATAGTTATTACTCTAAGGCGACATTTTCAGATGGATATACTACGGGTATAACTTATCCAAATGACGGGGTGGCCGGATTTGGAAGAGTTACAACCCTTGGAAACCCAAATCTAAAACCGGAAAAAACTACATCTTATGAGGCCGGGTTAGACCTGCAATTTTTTAGAAACAGATTGGGACTGGACGCGACTGTTTATTATTCTAAAGGGCAGGATTTGATTGTCACCGCTCCATTGGCCTCTACCACCGGATATATGTCGCAGGTTATCAATTCCGGTTCAATTGAGACAAAAGGAATTGAGCTTCAATTTACCGTAACTCCGGTATTGTCAAAAAATTTTAGGTGGGATGCTTTCGTAAATTACAGCAGTTATAAAAATAAAATATTAAAACTTGCTGAAGGAGTAAAACAGATAAATCTTAATGGTTTTACAGGTACTACTATTTCGCAAATTGCCGGATATGGAGCAGCCTCTGTATTTGGGTATGGTTATGAGCGGGATTCGCAAGGCAACATTGTTGTAGATGACAGTCCTGGGGATGCGCAATATTATCCGATTGCTCCGTCGATTCAAAAGTTTTTGGGTAATACCAATCCTAAATTTCTGCTTGGATTTGGAAATACATTTACCTATAAAGGGCTTTCGTTATATGCTCTTTTCGACTGGAAGCAAGGTGGTGTAATGTGGAACGGAACAAGAGGATCGCTCACTGCTATCGGAACATCAGATAACACCAACAATAGAGGAGATATGCATTTGTTTGAAGGCGTATTGGGGCATTTAAACGATGTAGGTAAGTTAGTACATTATGATGGTAATGGCAACGAAGTAGACGGACCCGGTGCTGTAAATAAAAATGCTGTTCCGCTAAACGAAGGTTGGTATCTGGGTAATGGCGGTGGATTTGGAAACCTGAATGAAGCCTTTATTGAAGATGCTTCTTATGTTAAATTAAGAGAGGCAAGTGTTTCGTATGATTTTTCATCTGTATTAAAAGGTGGAAGATTTCTCAAAGGAGCTTCTTTGGGGGCTTTTGTAAGAAATATAATTGTTTGGACTCCTTACAAAGGGATTGATCCTGAAACAAGTTTGACAGGAGCAACCAGTGCCCAGGGAATGGATTATTTTAACATGCCTGGAACTTCATCATTTGGTATGAACCTTAAACTGCGGTTTTAGAAGTCATGTAACAATAACTTTTTTCTGACATTTAAATTGACAACAATGAAATATTTACATAACAAAATTTATACAGCAAGTTTAATTTTGGTGATACTCACGCTATTTTCCTGTAAAAAGAAATTCTTTTATGATGGCATAAATGATGATCCCACTCAGCTTAAGGATCCGACACCCTCCTTGATGCTCGCACCCATCTTACTTTCTTCCGGGTACGAGTATGGTGGAGATGAATCCAGATTCCCTTCTATTTTTATGCAGCAAGTTACGGGAGCTGCTAATCAGTCCATTTCTGCCGGAATATATAATATATCACCGGACGATGTTGATAATATGTGGAGCTTTGGATTTTATGGAGGATTAATGAATAACACATACGATTTGATTGCAAAAGCCAAAGAGTTAGATCAGAACTATTACCATGCCGTTGGACAAATAACTATGGCAAATTTGTTGCAGCGAACTACTGATTTATGGGGAGATGTTCCATATACAGCGGCTTTTAAGGGGAATGACAGTAAGAATGCTGCATTCGACTCACAGGAATCCATATATAAACAAATATTTGATTTGCTAAATGCAGGCATTGCCGAGATAGAAGCTGGTGATGCAGGTGCGAACGTTCCAGGTGTTGACGATTATCTCTACTCAGGAGATATGGATAAATGGCTAATGCTGGCTCATGCTTTGAAAGCCCGTTGCTTTATCCATCTTACTAAAGTAAATCCTGCATATTATGATTCGGTAATAAATGAAATTCCCAATGCATTTACCGGCAATGAAGACAACGCCCTATTCCCTTTCAGTGCCTCCAGTGTAAATTCTGAAAACCCCACTTACCAGTTTAACGACCAAAGAGGGGATATCACGTACGATGGATTTTTGCAAACGATTATGATGGATGCAAACGACCCGAGGGTGGGGATATATTACAAAGGCGCCGACAAAACCCAGTTGGGAAATTTTTATGGTGCAGCAAATGCTTCCGTGCCTTTAATGACATACTATGAGTTGAAATTTATTGAAGCAGAAGCTCAGTTTCAAAAAGGGGACAAAGACGCAGCGGCAGCAGCATATAATGACGCAGTAAAAGCTAATTTGAAATATACTATTGGTAATGATGCTTACGCCGCAACAGTTGCCAAAACGGCTGCAGATATTACGTTAGAAGATATTATGACTCAAAAGTACATCGCTTTGTTTTTGAGATCAGAAAGCTGGACAGATTGGAGAAGAACAGGTATACCGGCAATTCCTGCTGCCATCGGAAATGTTACCCAGGGTATAATACCACGTGCTTTAATTTACCCGAGCAAAGAAGTAAGATACAATACCAATACACCCAAAGACAGAACACTTAAGAGTAAAGTATGGTGGGATAAATAAAAATTTTAATCTGTAAAATAAAAAGAGGGCTCATATATTTTATATTGAGCCCTCTTTATTTTTTAAAGGGGATTATTTACAACTACCTCTATCCTCAAGCTCTTTGAGACACCTTCTTCCTGCTTTTGAGTGCAGATGAAATTGCATCCGATAAATGCTGAAAGGTAGGTTTGCCTTCAAAACGTTCTCCATTAATGAATATAGCAGGAGATTCTGTAACTCCGGCATCTACTGCCTGGCTCTGGTCGTCCCTTACATACCAGCCAAACTTTGAATTCATGAGATCGTCCAGGAAATGTTTGGTGGTAACACCTGCCTCGCGGGCATATTCTTTGAGGCTGGTAGTGCCAAGATTACGCTGGTGCTGCAGCAATATATTGTGCATTTCCCAGAATTTTCCTTCCTGGGCTGCGCCAATAGCTGCTTCGGCAGCTTTAAATGAGCGCTGATGAATTTTTGTCATGGGAAAATGCCGGAAATTGTATTTTACCTTTCCTTTAAATGTGTCGAGTATTTCAACAATTACCTTGTGTATTTTAGCAGTTTCCTGACTTTCATAATCACCATATTCTACTATAAGTACTTTAGCGTCAGGGTCTCCCACGATCACTTCCTTTGGAACTATAATTCTTTCTTCAACTTTTAGCTTCATAACCTTTCTGTTTTACTACAATAGTTTGTCAAAACAAATGCCATTTAATCAGAACTTCAAAAACCAAGTTATGGAAATAATTCTTATTACCCTATTTTTCTAACTAATATTGATAATCAATTAATTGTAATTGATGATTAGACAGTGACATATTGTCTCAACACTAAAATCAGCCGAATCAAAAAAATCCGGTAGGTTTGGTTGATAATAGTTACAACGCCATGACAAAAGTTTCTAAGGAAGAGATTAAGTTTTTAGAAGGCCCGCAATCCCGGTGGGAAGAATTTAAATTCACACTTAAAGTTATCAGAGAATTCATCAGGGGATTTAGAGCATTGCATTTTGTAGGTCCTTGTGTTACCATTTTTGGTTCGGCCCGTTTTAACGAAGATCATGAGTATTATGCTCTTACCCGAAAATTGGCAGGGGAAATTGCAAAACTTGGTTTTACCATAATGACAGGCGGTGGACCTGGTATAATGGAAGCAGCAAACCGGGGGGCTAAGGATGTTGGTGGCAAATCGGTGGGATGTAATATTATTTTACCCCACGAACAAAACCCTAATCCTTATCTCGACAGGTGGGTTAATATCCGGTATTTTTTTGTTCGAAAAACTTTATTGACAAAATACTCTTACGCTTTTGTTGTAATGCCTGGTGGATTTGGAACACTTGATGAGTTTTTTGAATCGCTTACACTTATACAAACCCGGGTTATTGAATCTTTCCCCATCATTATTTTTTGCAAAAAATTCCATCAAAAGCTAATGGATTATATTGAAACTTTAAAAGAGGCTGGAACTATCTCTCCACCGGATCTTAACCTGGTATTGCTTACCGATTCTATTGAAGATGCTATACAGCATATTAAGTTGCAGAGTATTGATCAATTTGGGCTTAAATACGCCCAACCCGAACCTCAGACCTGGTTGTTTGAAAAAAAAATTTTCTGGTGAAGGATAGCGCAACCGATCATACAGGTTGCGCTATCTTCAGCTATACTAAAACAATTCTTTTTCCAGAAGATATTCAGCTATCTGTACCGCATTGGTAGCAGCGCCTTTACGAAGATTGTCACTTACAATCCACATATTGAGGGTATTGGGTTGTGTTTCATCGCGTCTCAGCCTGCCTACAAACACTTCGTCTTTTTCATGTGCATCTTTCGGCATGGGATATATGGCATTGGCTGGATCATCAGCGACTACTACACCGGGAGCTTTTCCCAGAAGTTGTTTGACTTCATCCAGATTAAAATCCTGGTCAAATTCCACATTTACGCTTTCGCTATGACCGCCAACTACTGGTATTCGCACAGTGGTGGCTGTAACACGTATAGAATCATCGCGCATGATCTTTTTAGTTTCATTTACCATTTTCATTTCTTCTTTGGTATAACCATTGTCCAGAAACACATCTATCTGAGGAATTACATTCAGATCAATCGGGTATTTGTATGCCATAGGGTAATTGCTTTCACCACTGTTTAATTCTTTTTTCCTTTCTCCAAACATTTGATCCACTGCTTTTACACCGGTTCCGGTTACACTTTGGTAGGTGCTTACCACAATTCTTTTAATACGATATTTTTTGTGCAGCGGGTTCAGCGCCACTACCATTTGAATGGTGGAGCAATTGGGGTTAGCAATTATTTTGTCGTCTTTGGTAAGTGCATCGGCATTTATTTCAGGCACAATGAGTTTCTTAGTGGGATCCATTCTCCAGGCTGAGGAGTTGTCTATAACTGTAATCCCTGCAGCAGCAAATTTTGGAGCAGCTTCCAGGGAAGTACTTCCTCCGGCTGAAAATATTGCTACATCGGGTTTGGCAGCAATTGCATCGGCAATACTGATCACTTTATATTTCTTATCCCTGAAGCTCACTTCTTTACCCACTGATTTTTCTGAGGCAACTGGTAATAGCTCCGTAACGGGGAAATTTCTTTCGGCGAGAACCTGTAACATTTTGGAGCCAACTAATCCTGTGGCTCCTACTACTGCAACTTTCATCTTTTGTTTATTTTATTGTTTTTGATTTGTTTTTGATAATCAAAAAGCCTTCCCGGATCCGGAAAGGCTTTGAATATATTTGGTCATACAATACACCCGTCAACCCTTCCCCTGCAGGAACTGTTTCTTTGTGGTCTTTGTATGTTTTATCAATTTTATCATGAACGGCGGCAAAGTTAATCTGTGTTTTGGATTCTTCCAAAAAATATACTGGCTTACAAATTATCTGTGTTATTCTGTGTCATCTGTGAGCAACATTTTTCTAATATTGGATTTCTCTCATACGGGGAGCCAGATAGAAGTCAGGGATGTTTAATTCAATACATTTGTATAACTCAAAAAACAAATTATGCGCAAAGGATTTGTTATTTCAGCATTGATTGCAATTACAATTGCAGCGCTAATGGTGTATATGGTGAGTGTGTGGTGGTTGATAGTATTGGGATTGGTTTTGCTATTGACTGTGATGGGAGTTTACGATATGATTCAAACCAAACACTCTATTATGCGTACCTATCCTGTGTTTGGCAGGATGCGTTTTTGGATGGAAGATCTGCGCCCTAAAATGTATCAGTACTTTGTAGAGTCGGATACTGATGGCCGTCCTATTAATCGCATTGACCGCTCTACCATTTATCAGCGTGCTAAGCGGCAGATGGATACAATGCCTTTTGGTACACCATTAAATGTATATGAAGAGGGGTATGAATGGATGAGCCATTCCATTGCGCCAAAAGATTTTCATACACTTGATCATAACCCGCGGATTATCATTGGAAATAAAGATTGTAAACAACCGTATTCTGCCAGTATTTTTAATGTATCCGCCATGAGCTTTGGATCGCTAAGCTCAAATGCAGTGGAAGCACTTAATGCCGGTGCAAAAATTGGTGGTTTTGCACATAATACGGGGGAGGGTGGTATAAGCCCGCATCATTTAAAATATGGTGGAGATATTATCTGGCAGATAGGCACAGGTTATTTTGGTTGCAGGGATGAAGACGGGATTTTTTCAAAAGAAGTATTTCGGGAAAACGTAAACCGCCCGCAAATAAAAATGGTTGAGCTAAAGCTCTCTCAGGGAGCTAAGCCCGGACATGGCGGAATATTGCCTGCTAAAAAAAATACACCTGAAATTGCGGCCATCAGGCACGTTACACCATATACTACTGTTTATTCACCACCATATCATAGTGCTTTTAATACACCCAAAGGGCTTATTCAATTTATACAGGAATTACGAACATTATCAGGAGGTAAACCCACGGGTTTTAAACTATGCATAGGTAAAAAAAGTGAGTTTGCAGGGATATGCAAGGCTATGGTGGAGCTTGATTTGTATCCCGATTTTATAACTGTAGATGGTGGAGAAGGTGGAACAGGAGCAGCACCTCAGGAGTTTTCTAATTATGTTGGAGCCCCTATGATGGATGGATTGGCTTTTGTACATAATATGCTGGTGGGTTTCGGAATAAGACATCATATTGCAGTGATTGCTTCCGGCAAAATATTATCTGGTTTTCACCTGGTGAGAGCGATAGCCCTGGGGGCAGATGCCTGCAACAGTGCAAGAGCCATGATGATGGCATTGGGTTGTATACAAGCATTGCAATGTAATACCAATAAATGCCCTACAGGTGTGGCAACTCAGAACCCTTCATTAGTTACCGGGTTGGTAGTGGAAGATAAAAAACAACGGGTGGCCAACTATCATGAAGATACGGTTAAAACTTTTGTTGAACTTATTGGCGCTGCTGGACTAGACCACTATAAGCAACTCACCCGCTCACACATTTACCGCCGTGTGTTTATGAATGAAGTTAGAACTTTTGAAGATATCTTTCCTTCTCTTGAGCCAGGATGTCTTGTCAATGGAAATATTCCGGAAAAATATAAGCAGGATATAGAAGCGGCAAGTGCTGAGAGATGGTAGTGAATTTTGAAGAATTTCAGTCAAATCATTATCGTCTCTCAGTTGTCATTTCATTTCTCAATAATGTTTTTACTTTTAACATTTCTCAATTTACGTCTACCCATCACTTATTTCAACCGCTTAACTTTTACCATTTCAATACGGGTATCGCTAACATTAATGATATCAAATTCATAGCTGTTAATGATTATCCTTTCTTTGATTTTGGGTATCATTTCGTGGTCGTTGATAATATAACCCGAAAGGGTTTCAGATGCTTCTTCGTTGAAATCGAAGTTGTATTTTTTGTTGAGGTAATCAAGTTTAAGTCTTCCGGAAAATATGAACTCATTATCAGCGATTTGTTTTTCTACGAATCTGTCGGTATCATATTCGTCTCTGATCTCACCAAATATTTCTTCTAGTAAATCTTCTATTGTAATAATACCGGCAGTGCCGCCAAACTCATCCACTACCCAGGCAATGCTCTTTTGCTCCTTTGTAAATTTACTGATAAGATCTGTTGCACTCATGCTCTCGGGAACTGCGGGGATAGGCATGAGGATGGATTTTATATCAGTAGGATTTTTGAACAACTCAATCTGATGTATATAACCGAGTATATTATCAATATTCTCCTGGTACACTACCAGCCTGCTCAATTTTGTTTCTATAAACTTTCTTTTGACTTCTGCAATTGATGAAGATATATCTATAGATTCAATTTCCTTACGCGGAACAAGGCATTGTCTTATTTTAACCGTGGGCAGTAACAATGCATTTTCAAATAGCTGGGTGTTGATATCCTGTGAGCCGTCTGACTGGTCTTTATTTTGCTGAACGAAAGTTTCGAGGTCTACTGCAATTATAGAATCTTTTTGCTCAGTCATCCTGACATTAAAAAGATATTTCAAAAACCACTCCGATATACTGATAAAAAATGACGCTACAGGATAAAGCAGCCCATGAAAAAAGTCAAGTACTCCCATTTGGGCAAAAAGCGATAAGGTAGAATCATTCTTTGCACGAAAAAAGGCCTTGAAAGAAAATAGTATAACAATAAGGATAAGTGATGAAAGCAAAGTTTCAAAGATCAGCCTGAGGTATTTAATATAAGCAGAAAATGAAGAACTTAAATGAAGCTCGATATAGTCCCAGAGAGGTGATAAGACCTGGCCTACCAGCAACCCGTATATTACAATACTGAGGGTGAGGCCTAAAATAGTTGTTCCGGTAAATCTTACCGGATGTTCCAGTAATTGTGCTAAAACCCGCCCACTTCTTAACCCCTGTTTCCTTTTTAATTCGAAAGAAAACTTATTAGCCGAAATAAAGGCAACCTGTATACCGGCAAAAAAGCCTACAAACAGGAGGGTAATGACAATTCCAATAATTTGTAAAAGCCCGAACTGACTCATAGTTATTCAAAAATAATCATTTGAATTAATATTTTGAAAGGGTGTATTTCTGAGGGGGTATTCCAAATTTTCGCTTCATATGCGACATTCCGGCCGGTGAGACACCAATTGGTAGCGGGTTCTACAGGTGGATGTCACCTCCCACCTGCGAAAATTTGGAATACGCCCATTTCTGATTTTTTTTGCGACATTGGGAATAAGTATTTGTAATAAACATACACTGCTAGGCTTTCGCAGTTTAGCTTAACGAAAACGATAATCAAATAGTATTGAAAAGGGATAATGATATTGAAATCTAACTGCGTAAATAGGCATTTACCAATTGCTCAGTTTCCGCACAGGCATTTTGCAGATTGCTGTTTATTACTGTATAATTAAAATGATCTTTAAAAGATAATTCATACGCTGCTTTGTTAACTCTTGCTGCAAGTGATTCTGTTGTTTCTGTTCCCCTGCTCTCCAGTCTTTTCTTTAATTCCGTTACCGACGGCGGCTGAATAAAAATAGATATTGAACAATCGGGGTATTGTTCATGGATTCTTAACGCACCTTTTACATCAATATCAAGAACCGGTGTTTTGCCGGTGCTCCAAATTCTTTCAATTTCTGATTGCAGTGTGCCGTAATATTTTCCTTCGTACACCATTTCCCATTCCACAAATTCGTTATTATGAATCTTTGTTTTAAACTCATCTTCACGCATAAAATAATAATCTCTTCCATTCACTTCTTCTTCTCTTGCTTTGCGGGTTGTGGCTGATACAGAAAAGCTCAGTTTCTCCGGATATTTTTTTAACAGATAATGTACAATTGAAGTTTTTCCGGCTCCGGAAGGTGCAGTTATGATAATGATTTTGTTTGAGCTCATGTGGTGATTCTTACCGGTTTTTTGATGAAAATAATTTCGTAAAAATAGAAAAGATATACTACCTCGTAATTACCTTCTCACCTCACTTTTATGTCAAATCCGTTTAATATTTGCACCCAGGGCAGTTAGTCTCTGATCTATATATTGATACCCCCGGTCTATCTGTTCTATATTTTGAATAATGCTTTTTCCCTCTGCACTCAGTGCTGCAATCAACAGCGATACTCCGGCCCTGATGTCGGGGCTGCTCATTGTGATACCTCTAAGTTGTTGTTCTCGCCCCAATCCAATAACTGCTGCACGGTGCGGGTCGCACAATATTATCTGTGCTCCCATGTCAATCAGTTTGTCAACAAAAAACAATCTGCTCTCAAACATTTTTTGGTGTATAAGTACCGACCCCTTTGCCTGTGTAGCTACTACTAATACTATACTTAACAAATCTGGTGTAAACCCCGGCCAGGGATGATCATATATAGTCATTACTGAGCCATCTAAAAAAGTCTGGATCTCATATACTTCCTGCTCAGGAATATGGATATCGTCTCCGTTAATATCTAACCGGATACCCAGTTGACGAAACTTTTCGGGAATTTGTCCAAGATGTGCAATGCCGGCATTTTTAATAGTAATATCACTTTGTGTCATTGCAGCCAGACCAATAAATGATCCTACTTCTATCATATCAGGAAGCATTGAATGAGATGTTCCCGAAAGTGAAGCCACTCCCTCAATAGTCAATAAATTTGATCCAACCCCACTAATTTTAGCGCCCATATTGTTTAGCATACGACAGAGTTGCTGAAGATAGGGTTCGCACGCTGCATTGTATATTGTTGTGGTTCCTTTTGCTAATACTGCTGCCATTACAATATTGGCTGTACCGGTTACCGAAGGCTCATCTAATAACATATTAGCACCGGAAAGATTAGTGGCTTCAAGATGAAATAAGCCATCCTCAGGATGATAATTGAAGATAGCGCCCAATTTTTCAAATCCTACAATATGGGTATCAAGCCGGCGTCTTCCTATCTTGTCTCCTCCGGGTTTGGGTATATAAGCTTTTTTGAAACGTGCCAGCAGCGGACCTGCCAGCATTACAGAACCTCTAAGCCGTCCGCTTTTTTTCCGGTAAAATTCACTGCGGAGAAAATCTGCATTTACGTTGTCTGCCTGGAAAATACAGGTATGCCTGTCCTTTCTTTCCACTTTTACATTCATATCCTGCAGCAATTCAATCAGCAGATTGACATCAAGAATGTCTGGTATATTACTTATAGTAACTTTTTCCGGTGTCAGCAATACTGCGCTGATGATCTGCAAGGCTTCGTTCTTAGCTCCCTGGGGAGTTATTTCTCCTTTCAGTCGCTGCCCGCCTGTTACTTCAAAAGAATGCATGGTTTGATAGAATGTATGCAAATATAAAACCCCGGCATTGGTTCAGAACTACCGGGGTTATATTATTTTTTGAAAGGTATAAGTTATTTGAATCGTTTTTTGAAATGTTTGCCCCCGCCTTTATTATTTCTGTCGTTTCTGCCATTACCATTTCGTTGTTGAAAATTATTGTTTTTACCACCACGAAACCGGTTATTATCCCTGTTATCACGTTCCCTGTATGCTTTTACAAATGGGGTATTGGTAAATTCAAGACTGCCGTTTGTAATAGAATTCAATTCGTTCCTTATCGCATCATCATGCACAAGTTCTTTGTGCCATGTGTTGTAGGCCAGTTTCATATAGTAAGCAATAGCATTGGCAAAGCCGGAGCGTTTTTCGCTATTCTCTTCTTCCAGGGCCTTGTTGATTACCACCTCCAGGTTTTTACCCAGGTGAGAATAACGCGGATATTTTTTCGGATAAGGAAGCCTTTCGGGATTTGCTTTTAAAGTTTCCCTGGTGGGAATAGGATACGGACTATCAACGTCCAGTTTAAAATCAGATACTAAAAAAAGGTGATCCCATAATTTATGGCGAAAATCTTCAACGTTTTTCAAATGAGGGTTTAGAAATCCCATTAGTTCAATAAGCGCATGGGCATTTTTTTGCCTCTTTTCCCGGTCTTCTATAGTGATTACATAATCTATCATCTTTTGAATATGGCGACCGTATTCGCGCATTATAAGATGATTCCTGGTGGTATTATACTCCATGTATCAGTTTCAATGTCAGCAAAAATACAAAAGAGTTGGTATCTTTTCAAAAGTTACCAACTCTTGTGCTTTTTATTATCGTTCAATTTCCGTATTTGTCACTTAATGTTATTTAATGATCAGTCTGCCTACCTGTTGCTTTTTGGTTACAACATCAAGGGCGCGAATAAAATATACCCCGGGTGTATGTTTGTTTTTGAAGTTCAGTATTTCGCTACCGGCACCCGAAGGGGAAATTGCGGCTGTCTCTACTACCTGGCCAATACTGTTTATTAGATCCACCTGTACCCTGTTTTTGAGGGCACTGCCAAACTGAAGTATTACTTTATCACTTGCAGGATTAGGATATAATGTAAGCGATATCTCTTTGTTGATGGTAGATATGCTTCGTATAGCCGAATACTGAACCCGTCCTAATGCATCAGTTTGTTTGATACGGAAAAATATCTTACCGTTTGTTGCAGACGGAATATGATAGTTGTATTCGTATCTGACAACTGTTGATGAGTTAGCAGGTTTTTGGCTTTGTATAGTTCCAATTTTTGAAAAGTCCAATCCATTCGTACTCATCTCTATTCCATATTCAATATTATTTTCTTCATTTGCCTTTGTCCAGTTTAGTTCAACATTGTTGTTATCTCCCGCTTTTGCAAAGAAATCAACCCGGCCAATTGGCAGAATAGAATTCGGGCAATATGTATAGGTAATTGATATATTCAGGTTTGTGGCTAATGTAACATAGTTTAAAGACACATGCGATCCATAGCTTGCTGCGGAAAATGCGGGGTAAATGCTATAGTCAAGACCTATGCTTCCGCTTCCTATATAAAAAGAAAAAAACGAAGGATCAATAGTTGCGTCAAACACTTTGTTATTAGGGGCCTTTGCCTTTCCCCACCATTCATTAGAGTGGTCACCGTTTACGGGAAAAGGTGGATCATCCGGTGGCGGAGTTTGACTTGCACCTATGGTGGTATCCGGAAAATTAATGGTGGTATCATTGATAGTATAAGTACCAAAACCCGGACCATCTATTTCATCCACTCTCCTGAATCTTATTTTTTTGAATTCATTATCAAACATATCTCCATTAATAATCTGAAGCATGGTAACTCCTGAAGTTGTTACATGAATATCTACTGCCTGGAGGGTTCCCAGACTCGGATTAAATTTGGCAAAATTGTAGGTATTTAGCAAACGGTCAGGTGCGCCGGTTTGTGTTTCTGTAATGCTTTGCGGGCTTCCCGAAGAACATTGGGCCTGCGATGTATTGAAATTCAATACTGCATATACAATGAATATGAAGATAAGTAAAGATTTAAGCCTCATAGGATGTGATTTAAGTTTATAATTAGTTTGGATTTACTATTTATTATGAGCCAAAGACATTTAACAACTCCTGCTTTTCATTATTTTTTCACTGTTTATCTTTGAATCTGGTATTTTCAACTATAATAACGATACGCCGGGCGAATAATTTTTAATGCATCACCAGTTAATGGTATTGCTAAATAAATAATTTCTTTAAATCATTGTAATACATGCGGGTAACCATAATTCTATATCATAACTTTTTATCAAAAGAGAAAAAGAAATATGATTTAGTCCACAATATCATTTCAACCCTACTTGTCAGATATCCCGGTATGCAAATTGAATTGTTGTCAAATGATAATAGCTTCCAGCAGAATCTTCCTCCGGGAGTTTCTTTTACCCGGATTGAAATACGTCACATACTGAAACCCCTTTCCGGAAGAATATTTATTTCTAAAGCGAGGGAAATTGTGAATAAACAAAAGCCAGATTTGATAATCTCCGGTATGGCTTCAAGGTTGGATATTAATATACCTGAATATTTACTGGTAACTGATACGATACGAAAAGATATCAATAAACTAAAAAATGCAGAAGGTGTTATTGTGCCATCTGCTTGCCTGAAAGATGATTTGATTCGTCTGGGAATTGATGGCTCCAGAATATTTATTGTAAGACTAATACCCGGCGAATTTTTCCAACCTTCCGAATGGGAAGAAAGGGAATCAATAAAGGAGGAGTTAACTGGCGGGAAAGAATATTTTATATTAAACGCTGAAAATAATTCCTGGGAATTTGTAGTGAATATACTTAAGGCCTTTTCCTTATTTAAAAAATGGCAGCATAGTAATATGCAGTTATTGATTTTAAACCTGGAAGAGAACGGAACTTCAGGAGAGCTTTTACAAACTTATAAATATCGGAATGATGTAAAATTAATAGCAACTGATACTGCACCGGTATTGGCAAAATTTATAAAAGCAGCCATGGCATTTATATACCTGCCTGTAAATGATTTTACCGGATATCCAATGTCAATAGCGCTGCAATGTGAGATTCCCGCAATCAGTTACGATATTGGTGCAGTCAAAGAAACAAGTGGAGATGCGGCACTCTATATTAATCCAGAGAATAGTGAAGACATAGCGGGGAAAATGATAAAACTATATAAGGATGAAAAATTGAGGAGACAACTTATTCAAAAAGCAAAGGAGAGGGTGGCGGATTTAAAACAGGAGAATAATTCAATACAGTTTCTTATGACATGATATAGAAATTGGGCTATTAATATATCTCAAAACTCAATGTATCGTATAAATAGGTAATCCCTTCTTACCTTTACACATTAATTTATAGCAATATTTTCATGCAACAATCTCAAATTACAATTGATATTCATCTGGATACTGATAAAATTCCACGGCAGATAAACTGGAAAACATCAAATAACAGTTCCGAAGATGCGCAGAACGCAAAGGCGATGATGCTCGCTTTTTGGGACGGACAGGAAAAATCGGCCCTTCGCATAGATCTATGGACAAAGGATATGATGGTAGATGAAATGAGCGATTTTTTTTACCAGACACTAATGACTATGGCAGACACCTACAACAGGGCTACCCATCAGCAGGAACTGGTAGATTCGCTGAAAACATTTGCAGCGGAGTTTTATAAGAAATCGAGGGAACTATTGGAGAAATAGTTGATTTCAGTGTAGGATTTCTGTTGTACAATGTAGTGGATAAGAAAAAAACTATTCAAATAATTCTTAAATACCTTAATAACTTTATTTATGGCATTGGAACAAAATATAAATGAGCAATTAAAGCAGGCAATGCTTGCTAAAGATGAGAAAAGATTGAGAGGGCTTCGAGCAATAAAAGCTGCTATTATTTTGGCTAAAACTGCAGAAGGAGCAGGTGGGCAGGTATCAGCCGAAGATGAAATCAAAATGTTGCAGAAACTTGTTAAACAGCGGAAAGACTCGCTGGAAATATATCTGCAGCAAAACAGATCAGATCTTGCACAAAAAGAACAGGAGGAAATAGAAGTTATTGATGCCTTTCTTCCGAAACAGTTATCGGAAGATGAATTGAAAGAAGCACTTACAAAAATTATAGCAGAAACAGGGTCGGTTTCCCCGGCAGATATGGGTAAAGTAATGGGTGCTGCTACCAGGCTACTTGCGGGTAAGGCAGACGGGAAAACAATCAGTACAATGGTAAAATCGCTTTTAGCAAAATAGTATTGTCGTTATTATTCCTTTCAGCAAATGTGGATTGATATTATTTTCCTTTTCCTCATTGTCGTTGCGGCTGTCAAAGGAATCCGCAAAGGAATGATAATGGCAGTTTTTACATTTACCGGCTGGTTCATTGGTATTGCCGCTGCCCTGAAGTTATCGGTATTTGTGGCATCGTACCTCCGGCATCATACAAATATTGGCATCAAGTGGTTGCCACTGCTTGCGTTTCTCCTGGTTTTTGTTGCGGCTGTTTTATTGGTTCAATTTGCCGGCAAAGCTATGGAGGGTGTGCTTAATATTTCCATGCTGGGTTGGGTAAACCGAATAGGCGGAATATTAATGTACACTGCTATATACACACTTGCGTTCAGTGTAGTATTGTTTTACCTGGAGAAGATGAATCTAATCAGTGCTAAGATGATTAAAGAAAGCAGAGCGTATGATATGATTGGCGGGCTTGGTCCTTCAGTGATTGAGGTTGTAGGATCTGTAATTCCAGTCTTTAAGAATATGTTTCATGAATTAGAACAATTTTTTGAAGAATTGGGCAAGAAACATTTATTGTAATACAGGCTTGTGAGTGGTGTCTCTGTTTGCGGGAACCCCGTCCTCCTTCAATGCAGAATCTGTAACACTGAACCCCGATTCAGGCATAGGTAGAATTCCCTCTGTCGGTTCTTTCAGCACAATTGTTTTAAAATCCTGGCTTGCAGTAAATCCTTTTTTTGCAGGTATAACAGTGCCATCTTTTTTTGTTATTAATGCGGGCTTATCAGTATAAAATTGTTGTTTATTCTGATCCCACCACAGTTCCTTGCACCTTACGGTATCCTGATTAAATTTTTGGATAGCTACCACGCTATCCTTTAAGAAAGCTTTATTTTGTCCTTCTATATATCTCCCGAATTTGGCATCTAAAATACTTTCAATCTGCAGAGAGTCATTAAAAAAATCAACATGAAGAGTATTGGGAAATTCTACCCGGGGCAGGGTGTCCTGGTAGCGATTCATTACCGGTGCGGTAAGCCTTGACTTGACTTTGCCTGACTGACTATAAAAGAGTTCAATTTTTTTAGCTTCATCCACCCCCATTTTTTTCCTCGTAAACTCTCTTATTTCTTTTTCATCATTTTCACAAGCGGATACTATCAGGATTAAAGACAGTACAGCCAAAAAAAATAAACAGGAGGAACTGCTCGTATGGTTGCCGGCAGACATTTATTGATATGTACGTTTAATAAACCAAATATCACTTAGCGACAAGCCAATTGAAATTCGGTAAAAGCTTTCTCTGAGCGAATTGTTTTTATTTCCTCTTGCACCGATTTCAAATGAAGTATTAATAGTAGTGTATTGTCCGGAATAGAGGCTATATCCATATTTACGCACCGGCAATGAAGCTCCGAATGTGAAAGCATACATAGGGAGATTTTTATTAATCGTAACATAATCCGGTCCGATATAAAAACCCGCACGATATTGTACCTGTCCCCAGTATTTGTTGCTTTTATAATTGGGTATAACTCCTGCACCAACACGAAACAACCAGGTGTTTTTTACTTCGTCTCCCTGGTCGAAATACCGGTATTCTTTCCAGTTGGTAATATTGTACTCTGCGGATATTGACCAGGTCAGTTCTTTTTCCAGGGAAAAGCCAAATCCATAACTCGAAGGGGTGATGATTTTGCCGTTATCTTTTGGAGAAAAATAAACACTATCCTTAGGTGTTTCACCTGAAGTGCTGCTGTATTCAAAAGTTTCTCTTGAAATAGTTCTTGTTGCGGACAAACTGTTTTTGAATTGTGCAGATGCTCCAAGTTTGAGAAGAATATCTTTTCTTAAATGAGTGGAGTACTGTACCCCGGTTTGCAGAAATAAACCTCCAAAATGAGTACTGTCAGACCATTTTCCTTTTTCATAATACACCGTGTCGTTAAGCATCATACGCTCAGTAACATAGTTCTTATTTCCAAATGCATATCCGGCATTTATACCAACGGTAAAATGCTTGCTTCCAAACCCTGTTCCAATATAGGTTTGGTACATTCCTCCATCGCCCCTGTATTTAGTTTGAATACTGTCAATACCGGGTAGCCGTGTATTCTGTTGCAACTGATAGCTGATTCTTGAAACAGGACGTATGCCAATATTCATGCCCCAGTTGTGTTTTTTAGCTAATGGAAATCCTACCTGTATGTACGAGGGGATGAGATAGCCTGAGTTATAAGTACGCACAGGACTGGTGGTTTTCAGGTTTCTTCCTGTATAATCCAACCCTACATCAAATGTGGTATACTTAAGCCTTGCATAGGAAGCCGGATTGGCAAAGTTGACTGTAACAGGATCGTAATAAGCGACAGAAGTTCCGCCTGCTGCCCGGTTTACAATGTTTTGACCGGGAATCAAATCCCCAAGTCCATAACGGGAATAGGGGGAATTTTCCTGAGCTGAAACCAAATTATATTGGGCTGATATTAACAGGCAGAATAAAAATAATTTTCTACAGTTAGTTATACTCACTGATCGCATACAAACCTTTATATATTAAATGAGGGTCTGCAAATATCTTATTTTTCATGAGTTGAGCAAAATAGGGTGAATCGCCACCGGTTAAAAGCACGTTAAAGTTGTTGTATCTTTCTGAATATGCGTCTATTATGCCATCAATTTCTTTTGCCATACCCAGTATTACCCCACTGGTTATATTGGTTCTGGTGTCATATCCCACTAATGGAAAATTCCAGTCTGACTTTACCAGGGGCAGCCTGGCAGTATAATCCCGCAATGATTTTAACCTCATTTCCATACCCGGCGAGATGCCGCCACCTAAAAATTGCTTGAATTTATCTATGAAATTATAAGTAATGCAAGTGCCTAAGCCAATTACAAGATTGTGTTTCCCCGGAAACAGTTCAACTGCTGCAGCGGATAGTGCAAGCCTGTCTGCTCCTATAGTTTCTGGTCTGGTTACAGTTGCAGAAAATGGAAGTTTTGTTTTATCCGACAGCAGATGAAACCTGGATTGTGATGCTAACAGGTCTTCAATTTTTTTATCGTGCTCAATTACAGATGACAATATAGTTTTTTCCGGATGTATTTTATCCAGTAAACTTTTAACAGTATCTATTTCACCATTGTTCAAAACAGATTCATATTCAAAATCCCGGTCATTAAAAACACCATACTTGAGCCTTGTATTTCCAAAGTCGAAACAAACCGTAGTCATTTTGTATTCTTTACTATAAGTGGCTACCTGTATCTGCATATACAGGGTCAATAAATGAGTTGTAAAATACCTGATTTTATTTTCACTTCATAAAAAATATCTGCTAATTGTTTAGCCCGCCCCTGGCGAAAAGTTCATTATACAGGATAAACATTAATTTTGCAGATTTCTCTTGAATATTTATTAATGCTTTTTTCAGTCAAGAGGAACTCCCGTAAAATTTTCCATTCGTCCATTGTGTATTTTAAGAATGAAAAATTTCATGTACGTTTGAATTATGACCGCAGAACATCAGCGCCTTTCGGCAAATGCATCAAGAAAAATACCCCTCGAACAATGGGGCCCATATTTGAGTGAAAGGCAGTGGGGGACTGTCCGTGAAGACTATAGTGATAATGGTGATGCCTGGAATTATTTTCCATTTAAACATTCTCACTGCCGGGCTTACCGTTGGGGCGAAGACGGGCTTGCAGGCATCTGCGATTTTTTTGGTAACCTTTGTTTTGCCATTGCACTCTGGAATGGTAAAGATAAAATATTAAAGGAGCGATTATTCGGATTGGGAAACGGGGAAGGTAATCACGGTGAAGATGTAAAAGAATTATACCATCATCTGGATAATATACCTACTCACTATTATATGGAATACCTGTATAAGTATCCGCATCAGGCATTCCCTTATGAAGATTTACTGGAGAAAAACCGGACGCGTTCACGCCTGGATCCCGAGTATGAAATACTTGATACAGGGGTGTTTGACAACAGTGAATATTTTGATGTACTGGTAACTTACGCTAAACAAAGTTCGCAAGATATCTATATCAAAATCAATATCCACAACCGTGGAAATAAACCGGCTCATATTACGGTATTGCCTACGCTGTGGTTTTACAACAGATGGAGCAATGCAGATACAAACAAAAAGCCCGAGATCAGTTACTCCGGAAGAAATACGGTTAAATCTGTACACCATCGCCTGGGTACCTATTATTTTTATTTTCAAAAACCCGACGATTGTTTGTTTACCGAAAACGATACCAATACTGAAAAGATTGGTGGGGCGCCAAATACAACACCATTTTTAAAAGATGCTTTTCATGATGCAATTATAAGCCGTGAGAACCTGAAAGCGTTACGTAATAAAAAGACAGGCACAAAATTCTCTCCGGTATATAAAATGAAAATTCAGGGGGGGGCATCAAAAACTATTTATTGCAGGCTTAGTAATAAACATGTTGAAACTCCATTTGCAATTGGCTTTGAAGATATATTTATTGCCCGTAAAAGAGAAGCTGATGATTTCTATGCCGCTATATTGCCCGGAGGGCTTGATGAAGATATGGCGCGTATTCAGCGGCAGGCTTTAGCAGGATTGCTATGGAGCAAACAATATTATCACTTTGATGTGGAAAGATGGCTCACTACCAGCGATGGAATAAGCCCGGTGAGCTCAGGAAAACTGCATGGACGAAACCACGACTGGAAACATTTGAAAAACCAGGATATAATTGCTATGCCAGACAAATGGGAGTATCCCTGGTATGCTGCCTGGGACCTGGCTTTTCATTGCATTTCTATGGCTGTTGCAGATCCATGCTTTGCAAAGCATCAGTTGCTGCTCATTATGCGGGAATGGTATATGAAGCCCGATGGTCAATTGCCGGCGTATGAATGGAATTTTGGCGATGTGAACCCCCCGGTACAGGGATGGGCAGCTTTGCAGGTTTATTATATTGAAAAAAAGAAGGAGGGAAAAGGAGATATCGTTTTTCTAAAAAAGATTTTTCAAAAACTGCTTATCAATTTTACCTGGTGGATGAACCGAAAGGATGTAAAAGGTAATAATCTTTTTGAAGGTGGCTTTCTTGGTTTAGATAATATTGGTGTATTTAACCGTAGCTCAAGCCTGGGCAGCAATATGCACCTGGAGCAGGCTGACGGTACGAGCTGGATGGCAATGTATGCGCTGAATATGATGGATATGGCCCTGGAGATTGCCGTTCATGATAAAGCATTTGAAGATACTGCCACAAAATTTTTTGAACAGTTTGTACTTATTGCAGAAGCACTCAACATACATGGACTCTGGAATGAAGAGGATAAATTTTTTTATGACACGCTTTCTATTGACGGATCAGGCCCGCTACAATTGCGCATCCAGTCTATAGTTGGGCTTACCACGCTTTTTGCTGTTTCCAATATTGAGAAAAAGGCACTGATTAAACTCGAAGATTTCAGAAAGCGTATGAAATGGTTTGAAAACTACCGAAAAAAGAACAACCTGTTTTGGCCAAATGAAGAGGATAGTGATGGGGCATCCATACTATTATCCATGCTGCCAAAGGACCGGTTAGCGCATTTGCTGAAACGTTTATTAAACGAAGATGAATTTTTATCAAACGGTGGGATACGTGCTTTATCAAAATATCACGAGAAAAATCCTTATGCAGTAACAATCAACGGGGTATCCTATACAGCACAGTATGACCCCGGAGACTCTACCTCTGATTTTTATGGAGGTAATTCCAACTGGCGGGGACCCGTATGGATGCCTATTAACTATCTGATCATTCAGTCTATCAGAAAATATGGCGCTTTTTATGATGATAGCTTTAGAGTAGAATGTCCAACCGGCTCAGGAATTTTTATGACCTTAAGCGAGGTGGCCGACGAATTGACAAAGCGGGTAATCAGTCTTTTCAAAAAAGATGCGGATGGCAACAGAAAGCTATTTGGAGATTACAGTCAATTTTATAAAAAGAAGGAAAACGGGCACCTTGTTTTATTTTATGAATATTTTCATGGTGATAATGGGCGTGGTCTTGGAGCAAGCCATCAAACCGGATGGACATCCCTGGTGGCGGAATTGATTAATGAACTGCATCATAGTACTGGTAAGTCCCCTCATGTTCCGGAACCTATAGTTTCTGAAAAAACTATATTGTAATTATTCTGTTTTTCAGCAGGAAAGAAATGCCTGCTTTTATATGCTTTGCAGGCTTCGGACTAACCAGTACCTTTGCCCCACTTTATAACAAGTAAGTGCAATGACTACACAACAATTGTCTGAACAGGAAATTATACGCAGAGAAAAAAGAGCTGAATTGGAAAAAATGGGGATCAATCCCTATCCGCCTGAAGCTTTTCCGGTTTCACATACTGCGGTTTATATAAAAAATAATTTTTCGGAAGCGACTAAAGATACATTCAGTCAGATCAGCTTTGCCGGTCGGTTGATGAGTATACGCGATATGGGAAAAGCCTCGTTCGCAGTTCTACAGGATCATACCGGACGCATTCAGATATATATGAAGCGCGATGACCTTTGCCCGGGTGAAGATAAAACCCTGTATAATACCGTTTGGAAAAAGCTGCTTGATATTGGCGATATTATTGGAGTGAAAGGGTATGGGTTCACCACAAAGACAGGCGAAATTTCCATTCACGTAACAGCGTTTACTATTTTATCTAAATCGCTGAAACCCCTGCCTATTGTGAAAGAAGCCGAAGGTCAGAGTTTTGATGCAGTTACTGATCCAGAGTTCAGATACCGGCAACGCTATGCTGATCTTGTTATTAATCCACAATTGAAAGACAGTTTTATCAAGCGCACGATAATGATAAATACAATACGTGAGTTTCTTAACGGTCATGGGGCTTTGGAAGTAGATACACCGGTGTTGCAAAGTATCCCCGGCGGCGCTGCAGCAAGACCATTTATAACACATCACAATGCACTGGATATCCCGCTATATCTGCGTATTGCCAATGAACTTTATCTGAAAAGATTGATTGTGGGCGGTTTTCATTGGGTGTATGAGTTTAGCAGAAACTTTCGTAATGAAGGAATGGATCGTACTCACAATCCGGAATTTACCATTCTTGAATTTTATGTGGCCTACCAGGACTATTTCTGGATGATGAATACAACAGAGAATCTCATGGAGCAGGTGGCGCTGGCAATGCACAATACCACTGATGTGCAGGTAGGCGATAAAATAATCAGTTTCAAAGCTCCTTTCGAACGCATATCTATATTCGATGCCATTAAAGCGCATACAGGCACCGATATTAGTAATATGAACGAAGAGGAACTAAGACAGTTTTGCAGGGAACAGCATATTGACACGAAACCCAATATGGGAAGAGGAAAGCTGATAGATGAAATATTCGGAGAAAAATGTGAGCATCATTATATACAACCTACATTTATTATTGACTATCCTGTTGAAATGAGCCCGCTTACCAAAAAACACAGGACTAAACCAGGGCTGGTGGAAAGATTTGAGTTGATGATTAATGGGAAGGAGATAGCCAATGCCTACTCGGAGCTTAACGATCCCGTGGATCAGAGGGAGCGTTTTGAAGAACAGGTGAAACTTATGGAGCGTGGCGATGACGAAGCCATGTTTATAGATTATGATTTCCTGAGGGCACTGGAATATGGTATGCCCCCCACTGCCGGTATTGGTATTGGTATTGATCGGTTGTGTATGCTGCTAACCAATCAGGCCTCTATACAGGATGTATTATTCTTTCCGCAGATGCGGCCCGAAAGGAAAGATGTACAAACCACTGCCGCATTGGAGCCTCAGGAATAAAAGTATAGTTTGGCTCTCAAATGTTTTCATACATGAGGTATGATGATTCTATTTTGGGAATAAAATATTTTCTGCATTTAACCTTTTCACCATGAACTTCAATTCATTTCAAAAAGGATTAGTTTCTCTTATCTGTTGTTTTATATTGATCATCGCTTATGCTCAGAAGAAAGATTTAACCACAGGTCAAATGCTGAATGGTGATGTTACTGGAATTATCCAACCACTGCCTGTAATAGCAGGCTGGGTTGATGATTCTCATTTTCTCATAAGCAGGCAAAACGGAATGGATCCTAAACCTCAAACCTATCTCGTAGATTGTAAAACAGGCAGAGAGCAACTCTCAACAGGGGCCGAATTGACACCGAAGGAAAACAGGAAAACAGTATACCTGCGCGGAACAGATATCTACATCAAAGTAAATGATTTACCGGAGGAACGAATAACAAATGATACAGATCAGAAAGTTAATCCCGTTTTATCACCCGATAATAATTATGTAGCATATACTAAAAACAACAATCTTTATTCTATAAATATTTTCAGCAAAAAAATAACTCAACTCACTTTTGATGGAAACGATGTAATACTAAACGGATATGCTAGCTGGATATATATGGAAGAGATACTGGGCAGGGCAAGCCGGTATCGTGCTTTCTGGTGGAGCCCCGATAGCAAAAAAATTGCTTTTTTCAGAACGGATGAAAGCCGGGTTCCCGTTTTCAATATAGTAAGCGAAGAAGGGCAGCATGGCAAACTCGTAAAAGAGCGTTATCCAAAAGCCGGCGATCCGAATCCATCTGTAAAAGTAGGAATGGTTTCACCAAATGGCGGCACTATAATATGGAGTAATTTTAATGAAAACGATGATCAGTATTTTGGATTGCCATACTGGAGGCCCGATGGTAAAGCATTATGGGTGCAATGGATGAACAGGGGACAGGATAGCCTTATAGTTTATGAAATAAATGAAAATAATGGCTCAAAGAAACCTGTATATACAGAAATACAAAAAACCTGGATTTCACTTGACGACATGGGCAAGCGGATTACTTTTTTGCAGGATGGCAGGCATTTCATAATACAAAGCGACCATACCGGCTGGAATATGCTTTACTTGTATGACATGAATGGTCAGCTTATTAATCCTATAACAAAAGGCGAGTATACCGTTACTGAAATAAATCATATAGATGAGAAGAATCAAATAATCTATTTTACCTGCAGAAAAGATAATTCTACCTGCTTTGATTTGTATAAAATTAATTTTGACGGAAAAGGTTTACAAAGACTCACGTTTGGAAATTATAACCATACAGTTAATATGTCTCCCAAAGGTTCATATTTCCTGACTACTTATTCCAATGTATCCACTCCCGGTAAAATGGCATTGATGAATAACAGGGGAAAGATTATTAAAGAAATGGGTGATGCAAAAGGTAAAAACTTTGACAACTATAATATTTCCAAAACTGAGATAGTGAGAGTAAAAAGCGAAGACGGTTTATTTGACCTGCCAGTGAAAATAACCTGGCCATTATATTTCGATTCCAGCAAAACTTACCCCGTACTCATCAGTATTTACGGTGGCCCCGATGCGGGTACTGTGTATGATGGGTTTTCATTTAACGGACAAACAGAATGGTGGGCAAAGGAAGGGCTGATACAAGTATCAATGGATCACAGGGCGAGCGGGCAGTTTGGAAAGAAGGGAGTCAATTATATGTATCGTAACCTCGGATTTTGGGAAATGAAGGACTGGATACAATGTGTAAAATGGCTGATCAGTCATGGTGCAGACAAAAACAAAATTGCTATCAGTGGCTTTAGTTATGGCGGTTACATGAGTTGTTATGCATTAACCTACGGATCAGATTATTTCAACTATGGTATAGCAGGAGGCAGCGTCACAGACTGGAGCCTTTACGATTCGCACTATACGGAGCGATATATGGATACACCCGGGGAAAACCCGGAAGGATATAAAAACAGTTCTGTATTAAATTATATTGACCGCTATAAAGGTTTGTTGCGCATTTACCACGGTACCATGGATGATAATGTCCATCTGCAGAATAGCCTGCAACTGGTAAAAAAGTTGCAGGATGCAAAAAAGCATTTTGAGTTTATGGTATACCCGGGTGGACTACATGGATGGAGTGGTAATCAACGCCTGCATTCCACCAATGAAAACAATCTTTTTATATACAAGTACCTGCTGGAAAAAGAAATGCCCGATGTAATGGAAAGATAGCCGGTTGAACAGGTTATCATATTTCGTGTCGCCACTTATTAAGATTCCATCACTTTTTTCCAAAGTTCGGGTATGCGTTTTATCCATACCAGTTCCCTTTTTTTTACCACGGCGTCTTCTACGGGAGTGCCAAAATAAATTTTATTAGCGGCTAATGAACCGGGTACCCCGCTTTGAGCCAGTACTGTTGCATTATCTCCTATCCTCAATGTTTTACTTACACCTACTTGCCCCCAAAGCGTTACACCGTTGCCTATTTCTACACCACCTGCAATACCTACCTGTGCAGCAATCAAACAATTTTTTCCAATCACGGTGTCGTGACCAATGTGAATCATATTATCCATTTTAGTTCCACATCCGATTATTGTATCGTGGGTTACCCCTCTGTCTACGGTACAACCGGCGCCTATCTCCACATTATCTTCAATAATAACCCTTCCGCAGCTATCCATTTTCCTGTACCATAATTCACGTGTTTTTTTGCTGTTATAATAAAAGGCATCTGATCCAATTACTGTTCCCGCCTGAATAATTACATTGTTGCCAATTATACAATGATTGAGAATGGTAACATTAGGATGTATTATACAATTTTTCCCAATGGAAACATGATTCCCGATGACAACCCCCGGCCCTATTACCGTGTCTTCTCCAACAGTGGCTGTCTCACTTATACTTTTAGCAAGCGGTTCATAAGGCCTGAAATGTTTCACTATAGTGAGATATGCATTAAAGGGCTCTGCAACAACTAACAAAGTTTTTCCTTCAGGAAAATCTGTTTCATTATTAATGATAATAGTGGTAGCTGCTGAATTAATGCAGGTATCGTAGTACTTTGGGTGGTCTACAAATACTACATCACCTTGTTCTACTCTGTGAATTTCATTGATGCCCCTTACAAATCCAATGCTGTTACCCAGCAGCCGGGCACCAATTAAATCAGCAAGCCATTGTACAGAAACAGGAGAAGGAAATTTCATGAAGTATGTTTTGGCAAAAGTAAACCAGTGGATACAACTTCACAAAGTATTTCATAAAACAACTATTGCAATAGCGGCATACTTTAAAAGATTGAAGAGGTGATTTATTTTATTAAAAGCAGTGGAAGAATTTATAAATGCTGATCTGAATTTTTTAAGATAACCCTGATATCCACAAGCACGGCATTAAAAATGTGCATAAAAATTATTAAAATATTTTTCCTGATAGTGAAAATTATTTTTAATATTGTGTCGGGAATTTATTTTCCCGGTACTTATTAACCCATCCATATAATAAAGCTCCCGGTAAAAACGGGAGCTTTTTATTTGTGAATGCACTACGATTATTACATTATTTACAAACCCTACCTGGTATTATCGCAGTTTACTTCTGCTGATGGCAAACAATGCCTGAAAGATTTTTTCTCAGTAAAAAAGAATGTTTACCCTGTGGGACGTCTCGATTATGATAGTGAAGGATTACTTATTCTTACCAATGACACTACACTCAATCACCGGTTACTTCATCCCGGTTTTTTACATCGCAGAACATACCTGGTACTGGTGGATGGAGAGATTACAGAGGAAGCAGTTCTTACATTACAACAGGGTGTAACAATAACTATACAGGGAAAAGCATATCATACCGCACCCTGCTCTGTCTCTCCTCTCTCTTCAGAACCCAATATACCTGAAAGGAATCCTCCGATTCGTGTGAGAAAAAATATTCCTGTTTCCTGGGTTCGGATTACATTGACCGAAGGGAAAAACCGGCAGGTAAGAAAGATGTTTGCAGCAGTTGGCTTTCCTGTTTTGAGACTGATCAGGTCTGCTATCGAAAACATCACCCTCGGCGACATGCTTCCCGGCGATATCAAAGCCCTTTCCGTTAATACAATCAATAAACAACTCTTCGGAAAATGAATTACCTTGCCACCTAAAGTGTAGTAGATATGCTAAAGTCAATGACTGGATTTGGAAGAGCAGAACAATCCATTGGGAAAAAAACTTTCCTCGTAGAGATAAAATCACTGAATGGAAAACAGTTTGAGATATTACTCAAGCTCCCTGCACTTTTAAAAGCTTATGAGTTTGATATCAGGAATATGCTCTCTGAAAAACTCATTCGCGGCAGTGTGGATTGCACTATTACACTAAAACAAAATGGAGCGGCTAAACCGGTTGTTATAAATACAGAACTTGCAAAATCATATTATCAGCAATTGGCAGAACTTGCAGAAAAACTTCAACTGGATACCAGTTCAATATTGAGCTCTTTGCTGAAGTTGCCTGAAGTAGTGGTGCCTTCTACCGAAATAATGGAGGAAGAAGAGTGGAATGCTTTCAGGGGGGTAGTAGATGAAGCCATATCTAATATAGATAAGCATCGGGTAAATGAAGGCGCTGTTCTTGAACAGGACCTTAAGAAGCGAATTGACAATATCAGGATACAGCAGGAAAAAGTAATTGTACTGGAACCGCTTCGCCAGCAGAAGATAAGAGAAGGATTGGTAAAACTTTTGGAAGAAAATGTAGGGAAGGACAATTTTGACACCAACCGCCTGGAGCAGGAAATGATTTATTACATTGAAAAGATTGATATAAGCGAAGAACAGGTAAGACTAAAAAATCATTGTGATTATTTTGAAACATTGCTCAAAGAAAATGGCGAAGCAAAAGGGAAGAAATTGTCATTTATATTGCAGGAAATAGGGAGAGAAATCAATACTACCGGGGCTAAGGCCTACGATGCATCTATTCAAAAATGCGTTGTATTGATGAAGGATGAACTGGAAAAAGCAAAGGAACAGGTATTAAATGTTTTGTAAGTAAAAAATCAGTCACTTGAAAAGGGGAATTATTCTGTTTGCTGCATCTGTTGTTTTTTTGATGCTATTAATTTTGGCTTCATGCAAATCTGCAGATGTATTTGAAAGAAATATAAGTATACCTTCACATCAATGGGGCAGAGCATTCAAGCCGGAAATCTCATTTGATATTTCAGATACTGTTTCTCTGTATAATATCTATATCACTCTTCGCCATACTCATGCTTACAGGTATAGTAATATCTGGTTAAATGTGCAGTTTCAACTTCCGGGAGATACTTTGAGCAGTCAAAGAGTGAATGTTTTGTTGGCCACCAATGAAAAGGGATGGCTGGGCACAGGTATGGATGATATCTGGGACTTAAGGCAACTCATCACCCCGCAACCTTTTCGTTTCAGCAGGTCGGGAAAAGCTACATTTATACTTGAGCAAATCATGAGAGATAATCCATTGCCTGACCTGTTAAATGCCGGCATACGTGTAGAAAAAGTAAAACGCTGATGTCCAGCTTATACAAAAGAAAGCGACTTACCGTTATTACCATCGTATATTGGTTTCTGCTCCTCTATATTACTACTGCTCTTATATTCTGGTTCCTTTCATTAATGAAGCAAAACGACCAGATGGCTGAATACAAGTTCTTGCAATTAAAAAAAGATGACCCGGATTATATTACCAAAGTTTCAGGAATAGAAGCTGAGCAAAAGAGCAGGGTAATACAGTATATTGGAGAAGGGTCCACCTTTATGTTATTGATCCTTGTAGGCGCGGTATTTGTATACCGGGCTACCCGTAAACAAATCAAACTGAATGAGCAGCAGCAAAATTTTATGATGGCTATTACTCACGAATTAAAAACACCTATTGCCATAGCGAAACTTAACCTTGAGACCATTCAGAAAAGAAAATTGGATAAAGAGCAGGAAAAGAAACTGATAACAAAAGCACTAAGCGAAACGAACCGGCTTAATGACCTTTGCACTAATATACTGCTTGCTTCACAAATAGATGCCGGTAATTATATTTTGCAAAAAGAAGAGTTGAACCTCAATGAACTGCTGCATGAAAGTACTAATTATTTTAAGTCAGGATTTTCAAACCTTCAACTGGAGGAGTTACCTGCAGAAGCAGTGTATGTAAAAGGTGATTCGCTTTTATTGCAACTGGCGATAAACAATCTTATTGATAATGCCATTAAATATTCCGGCAAAGAGAAGATGGTATATGTGCTTCTCCGGCAGGAAAAAAACCATGCGGTAGTAGAGATAAAAGATCTGGGGGAAGGTATTTCAGATACTGAGAAACTAAGGGTGTTTGAAAAATTTTATCGTAAAGGAAATGAGAACACCCGCAATACAAAAGGTACGGGATTGGGGTTATACCTGACTAAAAAAATTATTGAAGATCATGGGGGGAGTATCAGGCTGAAGGATAATGCACCTTCGGGTTGTATTTTTGTGGTTAAACTGCAAACAATAGCTGTATAAAAACTTTATGGGCATTTCTAATAACCTGGGATATATTTTATTGGTGGAAGACGAAGAAAATCTTCAGGAAGCTTTAAAGCTGAATTTGGAATTAGAAGGATATGAAGTAACCGGTGCAGGAGATGGGGCAGAAGCACTGAAGAAAATCAATCAGGAATACTTCGACCTGATTATTCTTGATGTAATGCTTCCTGAAATTGACGGCATTGATGTAGCTGAAAATATCAGGCTGCAAAATAATGATGTTCCTATATTAATGGTAAGCGCCAGAAGCAGCACTGCCGATAAAGTACTTGGACTAAAGAAGGGGGCCGATGATTATATCACCAAACCTTTTAACCTTGAAGAGTTGTTGCTCCGCGTACAAAAGTTGATCAACAAAAACAAGAAACTGCAGGAAAAAGAAACTGTAGATGACCGTTATAATTTTGGAAATAATACCATTGATTTCAAGGCCCAGTCAGCCACCAATTTCAGAGGTGAAATGATTGAATTAAGCAGAAAAGAAGCAATGCTATTGAAATTGCTTATTGAAAACAAAAATGATGTTGTGACCCGTGAAAAAATACTGCAGGCAGTATGGGGATATAATGTGTACCCTACTACCCGCACGGTTGATAATTTTATTCTGAACTTCAGAAAATATTTCGAGTTGGACAGCCGCAGCCCTAAATACTTTCATTCTATAAGAGGAGTTGGGTATAAGTTTATGGTTTAAAATACTCCTATCGACACTGTATTTATTTTTTTCCTGCAGGTAAAATGTTCGGTATTGACGCTTCATCTATTGGTGCCGGAATAATTTCATTGGGTACAAACTTTCGGTCAATCAATTCATACATAGGTATTTTTTTTGAGAGCAGTTTTAGTTTTATTCCCTGGTACTCTATTTGTTGCAGGTCTTCATCTGTGGGTGTAAGTTGCACATAACTTACCCGTTTAGGATCAGAAGTCAGAACATAATTCAATACTTTTTCATCCTGCCTGAAATAGGGGGATACCAGTTTGGCGGCTTCCACCCGATGGGTTTCTGCCCAGGCGCCGGATGCAGCAATCCCTCTAACCAGGTCTTGTACTACATCAGGATTTTGTTTTATCAGGTCTTCGTGTACAACCAGTGCACAGGAAATAAAATTGGGCCAGATATCGCGGGCATAGTACAACACCTTCCCGTATCCGTCTAATTCTGCTTTGGCACAAAATGGTTCACCAACAAAGTAAGCATCAATGGCGCCGGCGGCAAGCGATGTAGGCATATCAGGCGGCGGGAGAATTATAAATTCAATATCATTGGGTTGCATACCAAAATCATCCATCATTTTGTGGATCACAAAATTCTGGTTGCTATACAAGCTGGGTATAGCCATTTTTTTCCCCTTCAGATCTTTCAGGCTTCTTATCCTGCTGTTTTTTCCCACTATTACTTCAGATCCATCCCGGTGACCGAGGTAGCATATTTTTACAGGCACACCTTGTTCTCTGAGCTTCATGGCCAGCGGGACAATCATAAAGGTTGCCTGCACCTGTTTGGCTTCCAAAGCACTGACTACTGTGGGAAAATCTGAAAACACTCTTGAATTGAAATTGGTATTGGTTTGTGTTGTTTTGGATGCAAAATCGGTAACCGGGCAGGTAAGATGGCAGGTAACCGGCAAATACCCCACCGTTAGTTCACGAGTGGCTTTTTTATTTACACCTTCATGAATAACGTCTCTTGCCGTTACCCCGCTGTTTTTTTTCCAGGGCTTATAACGCAACAGCCCTAATGTTGTCAATACAACCGCTATCCCCAGCATCAGCTTACCAAAAGTAAATTTCATATTAATTGAGTGCTCAAATATTATGTAAGTTAGTAATAGTATAAGGAACGATGAAATGTGAAAAGTGGAATCATTAATTAATGTTGTAAACCCAGTTCCATTAGTATAGTTTTCATTGTTTCGATAACTGTGCTTCCGGTCAGATCTCTGGGACGTGGTGTAAGTATTTCCAGTTCTCTGCATACCGTTGCCGGCCGGCTGGATAATACCAATACCCTGTCTGCTAACTGAGCAGCTTCTTCAATATCATGTGTTACAAATACTACGGTCCGCGGCCGCTGTTCCAGTATCCTTACCAATTCAAGACGCATCCGCAATCTTGTCTGGTAATCCAGTGCAGAAAATGGTTCATCCATCAGTAATATATCCGATTGTCCTGCCAACGCCCTTGCCAGTTCTACCCTTTGACGCATACCACCCGATAGCTGGTGCGGATAATGATTTTCAAATCCCCGAAGGTGAATTAACTCCACCAGGTCTTGTTTTTCTTTTTCACGCTGAGCGGTATCACTCACCGACCGTAAACCCATTGCAATATTTTCTTCAACGGTGAGCCAGGGGAAAAGTCCGTCGTGCTGATATACTGTACGGATATTTCCTGTTCTTTGAACTCTACCGGTTGAGGGTTGTAAATGACCGGACAACAGATTGAGAATGGTAGTTTTACCACATCCCGAAGGACCTACCAGCACCACTACTTCTCCGTTTTTTACCTGTAGATTTAATGTCTGTAATACACTTGTAGTACCATAACTGTGCGAAACATTACTGAGTGCCAGGCTTACTGTTTTTTTATCGCTCATATCCCCATCTTACATTTGGAAGTTTTGTCAATTGTGCCAGCAGTCGGTCTATACCCATGCCCAGCACACCAATTACAATCATATAACAAACGGCTGAATCCAGCCGCAGCCCATTACGTGCATCCCATATACCATAGCCTAAGCCATCCTGGCAGCCAACCATTTCTGCAGCTACAATTACCACCCACGCAATACCATAACTTACCCTTAATGCGGTAATGATTTGTGGCAAAATAGAGGGGAATGTTACTTTAGTAAGCAATTCTATTCCTTTATAATTATAATCTTTTGCCACTTTAAAATAGATACTGGGTATTGTAGCTACTGCCGACATGGTGGCTAATGCCAACGGAAAAAATGTTGCCATAAAGATCAGGAAAACTGCTGGTTTGTCGCCAATATGAAACCATAAAATAGCAAATGGTATCCATGCCAGTGGCGAAAGGAACCGGAAAAAATTCAGCATGGGTACACATGCCTGCCGGGCATATAAATGCTGACCCAGCCATAACCCAGCAGGTATGCCTAATGTGGCAGATAGTACAAAACCAACTGCCACCCGCCATAAAGAAGCGATAATGTCATTCATTAATCTACCGGATTCAAATTCTTCTTTGAAACTTTTTAATACTGCACCGGGCGTGGGTAGTGCATATGCCGGAAACAGGTTGGTATAAGTAATGATTATCCATAACAAAATAACGCCCGCAAGTACTAACACCGGCAATAGTATCTGAAGCTTTTTTTGAGAACTGCTTGTATGTTTAGAATTTATCATAAAAAAGTATTAAAACTATGCCCTAATATCAAAATTCCAATTCAATATAACTTAGCATCACAAAATATTAATTTATTCCTAATCATTTCTTACTGGCTTTACCCATATCCTTGAACGCGGAGCCATCTGTAGTTTTATCTTATCTCCTTCTGTCTGTAACTTATCTCCGGTGAATTCATTTATTAAGCGAATATCTTGCTTTAGTTGTATTTCCACTGTTGTTTTATCGCGGTTATAGTTATGCAATACAAAACTTCCGTCATCAAGCCGTTGATAACTAATTCTTGCAGGGGCGCTGATATTCCAGTCGTTTTCTGTTTTAAAACTATTACGAATTGCATTAGCCCAAGGCTCTGTTACTTCAAGAATTCCAAGTTGCCGAGGCGGTAGTAGTACTTCTCCAACTGCATCATAATCCTGTTGTGAAAAAGTGTGGGTGTTTATTACGAAAATATTTTTCTTTTCGTTTTGTACCAGAAAAGGATTTTGCACTTCACCACCGGTCTGCAGCACTACACCGGCCTTATCCGGAACTATTATGTATTTCATCTCAACCGGAGTTTTAATTGTGTCTTCTTTTTGGTCGCTAATAATAGTCTGTGCCGATATACTTGCTTCAGGCATCGGCCATTTAATTTGTGCAAGTCCGGCGAGGTTTTCTCCATCCTTTGCACTGGCAAGAAAACCGGTTGTTACAATCAGCTTAGCACCATTTTTCAATGAAGTAATGGCTTTAGCAACCACCATACTATCCTTTGCTGCCTGAGTTGGAAGAAAGATCACTTTTGCACTTCCGGGATAAGTGGAAGCGGGTACGAGGGATATTCCGAACATACCTATATAATCCATCAGGAATAAATCATTGCCGGCATCACTGTTTGCCGGTTTATATGCAACCGGCCCCTGAACAGGATTCTTAGCAACGGCTGATGCAAGGTTGGCCAATTGTTCCCAATCGCGGCGCAGTAAATGATGTCCCGGATGCCCGGTAATATAACTGTCAAAATTGAAAATCACCAGTTCTTTAGCGCCGGCTAATACTGACTGGTAAGCCTGTTCTATAAAATCTTCATCGGTGCAATCACCATGATCAAACCATGCACCCCCAATTTTGCTGTGCGACAGGCTTGCCAGCCAGCGATAGTTGATAAATCCCAAATAGGGTTGCACATAGCCATAGCGTTGTGTATACTGCCCGCGTGATTCTGTGCCCACCCAAACGCTATCGTACAATGCAGGCTCAGAAGCCACATCGTAGCCAAACAAATGAAAACGGTCGTACCATTGCGGGTACTTAATAATCATTTTAATATTTGGGTTTGCCGCTTTAGCCGGCCTGATAAATACTGATTCCGAAAGCTCCGTCAGTAATGCACGACGGTATTTCGGCCAGGATCTGTTGCCTTTTGCTGTTTTAGATTCCAAACTGGTATCTGCCGTACACAAAAAATCATCAATGATAAATGTATCAAAAATCGGCGCTGCATTTTTCATTACATTACGTAAATCGTTTTGTGTTTTTTCATTTTGCCAGTTAAACCAGGTCAGGGGTCCATCCTGCTGCACTCCAAAATTGTTTCCGGGTACAGTGGCTATACCTCCCACCACTTCAAAACCATTCCGTTGAAGAAAGGCAACAGATTCTTTTAATAAAGCAGGAGCAACCACCAAGCCGCTGCGGTACACTTCCACATAAACTTTAGTTATACCGTTACAACGCAGGAGCGATATTGTTTCCCTACGTCCTTCCACAGTTCCAAGTGCCTTTTGTACGGAGTGTGCTGTAATATAGGTACTCAGTTTAAGGTCACCTTTCCTTGAAACAGCCAGGCCCCAGATATCATCAACGGGTTTTGGGATAGTGTGGCAACCTGTTAAAAGAAAAAGTATACCGGCAATAATTTGAAATCGGGAATATGGTTTCATGAAATGTAGTATTTAATAATATTCACTTTCATACCCGGTACAATGAATTTTTATTTTCGAAATTACTTATATCAATATTAAATATACACATGAAAAATATAGAGTTTGTCAGTAATATTCATAAAAATGAAACAGGCAAAATCGTTAACTTTCTGAGATATACAAAAATCAGGGAAATACAATTATTAATTCTGAATGGATATAATATATCATACGGCAGCGTGATTGCTTTGGGACTTCGTAGTTGCAATCAAATCGTATTCAATTGACGGATCATTCATCACACAATACCTGTTTTATTTACCTGCTACTGGTTAAGCAATCTGAATATTATTTATGAAAGGTAGAATGAACGATGAAATGAATTACTATATTAATTTTTCATTGCCAGATACTGCTCAGCTATGCTCCGGTAACCGGCAATATTGGCACGGGAGACGGGCACAGGCTGATGTAAAAAGTCAACAGTTAGTTTGAGTCCCTGTGCATTACCTTCTACTTTCTGAACCTTTTGTGTATTCACCAGCCAACCCCGGTGACAGCGGTACATAAAAGGAATACCACTCAGTTGTTCAGTTATATTGGATAGCGTATTTCGAAGCAGGGTCGTTTGTAATTTATTATTCTGTTCCCAAAAAACATTTACATAATTGTCAAGAGCCTGCATTGCTATTAACCTATATGGAGCTATTTCGAGTTGATCGTTTTGATTTTCGCCGATCAGCATAATCAAAGCAGCTTTCTTCTGAAATACAGGGTTATTTACCCTTTCTGCAACCGGTAGTGTAATGCTTTTTTGCTTCAGAGGGATAGTGTTTGCAACCAGGTTGCCAAACTCAGGCTCCGGTTGGTATGTTGAAATAGATGTATAAGCGACCGGAATTTTTTTTGACAAACTTTCTGCTTTCTTAACATGAAGCCGTAAATAATAATTATAGGATAATAGTTCAGATATAACAACAGGTAAGATACCAAGCATCAGTACCCATTTCAGCATATAAAAATGCCACCAGAGGGGTAATCTAATCTGGTGAACAAATTGTGTAACCCATACATTAAATATTGTAATACCAATCATCAGCAGAATATTCAATACAATCTGTTTGCCGAGTGTCCATTTTTCATCGTTGATGCGGGGCACTATTACTTTGATGAAAAAATATCCGCCCAACATTATAACTGCACTGGTAACAAAACCATACATGGCGGCAGTATTAAATAACCGGGAAGAAGAATACAAATCCAGCCGAAAGGGTTTAAATAGAAGCAAAAATAAAAAAACAAACAATCCGAATCCTATACCACGGAGCCTGTACCAGCGCCAACTGTTTACCGGGTAGGGCTGGCTAAGCAGATTTATTATATACATACATTATAAAAGCTACTGGTTAATAATTTAATATTTCGGGTCAATCACGATCAATAATCGGTATTTGTCCCACAAAACTATTTAATAACCTGTTTTCACCCTTGCCGTTCATCCCAAATTGCCATTCACCCCTAATGAGTTGACGGTCACCCCTTAAAAGAAAACTCATCGAAATGTTCAAATAATTTTGCGAATCAAAAGAAAAAAAACAATCATTATGCAGATTTGTCTTTTACGAAAGAGGTTTTTACTTGTCACGGTAATACTATTTAATACCCTGATTGTTTTTAGTCAGCATCCTGTACAAACAGTGCGGGGTAATGTTGTTGATCAACAGTCAAAAAAAGGGATAGAGCATGCTTCTGTAATTATAGAAGGTATGACCGGTGGTATTGTTACCGATAGTAATGGTGCTTTTATAATTTATAAGGTACCTGTTGGAAGAATTACAATCCAGGTTAGCCATATTGGCTACGAACCATTACGTTTATTTAACATTGTGGTGGAGTCTGGTAAGGAAACTTTATTGAATCCGGAGCTTATTGAAAAATTGAATGTTACACAAAAGGAGATTGTTATATCCGGTCGCCGCGAAAAATTAAGCAATAGGCAAATGGCAACCGTAAGTGCTGTTGAGTTTAATGCGGAAGACAGCCGCAGGTATGCCGGTAGTCGCAATGATGTGGCTCGTATGGCTTCAAACTTTGCCGGAGTAAACAGTGTGAATGACGGACGTAATGATATTATTATACGCGGCAATTCTCCACTGGGTTTATTATGGAGATTGGAGGTGGTAGATATTCCAAACCCCAACCATTACGGAAGCCTGGGCGCCACCGGTGGACCGGTAAGTATGCTTAATAATAATGTAATTGGACAGTCGGCTTTTTATACCGGTGCATTCCCGGCGCAGTTTGGCAATGCCACTTCCGGAGCTTTTGATCTGAGCCTTCGAAAAGGCAATGATAACAAGCGTGAGTTTACGGGACAAATTGGATTTAATGGACTTGAACTGGGAACAGAAGGACCCTTCAGTAAAAAAAGTAAAGCATCTTATATTGTTTATTATCGGTATAGTATCCCGGGTTTATTGAAATCATTAGGTGTAGATGTTGGTGTTGGGGCAGCAGTACCCAAATACCAGGATATTAGCTTTAAGATTGATTTGCCAACAAAGAAAGCCGGACAGTTCACTCTATTTGGTGTAGGTGGAAAAAGCAGTATCGAATTTAAGGGCGATTTAAAAGATACCAGTAATTTTTACAACGATCCTTACAATAATTTATATAACAGCGCTAAAATGGGAGTTGCCGGAATAAAGCATACTTACTTCTTCAACAATACCACATCTTATACCCTTACCCTTGCCGCAACGGGCAGTAATGTTATAACAAAACAGGATTCCCTTGATGCGTATAGTATACCTCACAAAAACTATCGCGAAAATGGTAGTGAATGGCGGTATGTTATAAACGCAGCTATAAATAAAAAATTCTCAGCAAGCGATCGCCTAACTGCAGGAATCACGGTTGATCAATTACATTACAAATATTCTGACAGTATTCTCGACAGGGATTATGGCTTTGTACCTTTTCTGACAGCGAAAAACAATACGCAGCTATTGCGGGGCTTTGTTCAATGGCAGCACCGGTTCTCAGGCAGGCTAACCCTTAATACAGGTGCATATGCCCAGCATTTAACGCTGAACAATAAGACTGCTGTAGAGGGTCGTATAGGTATCCGGTACAGACTTAATAATGCGGGTGCTTTTTCACTTGCTTATGGCACACATAGCCAGATGCAGCCGCTAATGATTTATTTTCATGAAACCCGCTCGGGCGATAAGTTTATTCAAACCAACAAGAACCTTGGTTTTACTAAAAGCACCCATATAGTGGCAGGCTGGGAACAGACTTTAAAGAATGCCTGGAAATACAAAATGGAAGCTTATGTACAAATGCTGAGTAATGTGCCAGTGGAAAGCAGATTAACGGACTGGTCTGCACTGAATATGGGTGCAGGATATGGCGCAGGATGGGAAGATAGTCTTGTAAATAAAGGAAAAGGACACAACTATGGAATTGAGTTAACAGTTGAAAAACCGTTTTCGAACGGATATTATGCACTGGCAACGGCATCTGTATTTAATTCTAAGTATAAAGGGAGCAATGGTGTACAACACAACACGGTATTCAACGGAAACTATGTAGTGAATGCACTGGCAGGCAAAGAATGGCAGATCCGTGATATTCACAGTATTGCCGTTGATATTAAACTTACTGCAGCCGGTGGTAAACGTTTTACACCTATTAATGAATCAGCATCTGTAACTGCCGGCAGGGTTATATATTATGATGAACGTTCCTTTGAGGAAAAAACTAAAGCTTATTTCAGACTTGATCTAAAACTTACCTACCGGATGAACAACAAAGGTTTTATGCAGGAATTTTTTGTGGATTTTCAAAATGTAACCAACCATAAAAATATTTTCAATCAGTGGTACGATAGCCGGACCGGAAAAGTTCGCACTCAAAACCAACTCGGGTTTTGGCCAAATTTTAATTATCGGATACAATTTTAAAATTCGGGACGGTATATTTAGAAAGGGTAAAGGGATGAAATTAATTCACTCCCTTTTTTTATTTGAAATCATTTGCTCCAAACTAAAATTTAACCGGTTGTCCTGTTGCTGCAGATTTAAGAATAGCTTCAACAATTCTGATATCCCGCAGTCCTTCTTCACCTGGCACCAGCATCGGTTTATTATTCATGATAGACAGTGCATCATCATCCATTTGGTTTGCCTGTTGCCAGGGCACTTCGTACGGCGTATTAATTTCTCCAAGGGGGCTTCTGCCTTTTACTCCTGAATATGCAGAATATGGCGCCATTTCTATTACCCCCTTTTCGCAATAGATATTCATGTAATTGATGTTCTCTCCAAAACTGGTTTTTATATTAGCCATGACACCGCCTGGAAATTCTAATGTAGCAATAGCTGTTTCCGCAAGACCATCTTTATAAATATTAGGCCTTGTGGTAGAGGTTTTAGCAGAAACTATTGATATCGGTTCCATACCTGTCCCCAGTCTTGCCCCCTGTATCGCATATACGCCCATATCAAGCAGTACACCTCCCCCCATTTCCCTTTTTTGTTTCCAATGATCCGTTCTGTTGTCAATATAACCGGCAGCATCTTCCAGTTTCAGTACTTTGCCTAAGCGTTTTTGATTTACTATTCTCCTGTATTCTTTTGTATTCGGCTCATGCTGCAACCTATAGCCGATGGCAAGCTTCCGTTTGTTTTTATTGCAGGCGGCAATCATGCGTGCACATTCTGCTTCCGTTACCGCCATTGGTTTTTCGCACCATATATGTTTGCCCGCATTGGCCGCCTTCACCACGTATTCTTCGTGCATTGAAGGGGGTAATACCACATATACCACATCAATATCATCGTTGTTAGCAATCTCATGAAAGTTCTGATAGTTGTAAATATTTTTATCAGGTATGTTGTATTTTTTTTTCCATATTTCTGCTTTGGAGGGTGTGCCGGTTACAATACCTGCCAGATAGCAATGCTTTGTTTGCTGCAATGCCGGAGCAAGTAAATCGGTGCTGTAATATCCAAGCCCAACCAATGCTACGCCAAGTTTGTTTTTCTTTTTATAGGGATAAGACCATATGAATTTGGGTGAAATAATTACACCTGCACCGGCAAGGGCTAAGGATTTTATAACTGTTCTGCGTGATTGATTACTCATGTTGAATAGTTTAATGAATTCATTGGTAGAAATGTAATGTTTACTGTTTTGGAAGTTAACAATATTTTCAGGATTAATTCCGGACATTTAAAAAATTTCAGTGCAGTAAACCAGGTATAGCTGATGTATCTATAGCCCATTTATTTGAGCTTCAAAGATGATCGCCCCGGCTTGTTGTTATTTCTTAAAATGCGGCAGACCTATTTACCGCCTGATCAAAATAATGTTTTTTGTTTTCAGCCTTTCAGCCAGCCAGGGCTTCAGCTTTTGTTCTTCAATATCTTTCGAAGCGCTGTAAAGCAGGATACATTGTATCTGAACACTGTCTGTACCCGGGTATTGCTCAATTTTGCCCAACGATATATTCTCAATGGCAGGAAAAAGTATATTTAATTCTTTGGTCAGGGCAGGATCATCTAACTTGTATTTATTTAATTCATTCTTCAGGTTATTGATAGCTATGTCTTTTTCAGAGAGGACATTTTCATTTTTGCTGATCTCATTTAATATCTCGGACTTTAAATCTTCGTCATTTTGTCTGAATGTAAGTTCCGTATTTGCCGAACCCATATTGGAGAGTATCCGGTTATATGACTCAATCTCCTTTTCGCTCAGCTTCCTGTTCAGGAGAGCAAGCTCTACTTTTTTAGGATTGCTTTTGTAATCAATTTTTTTGTATACAACCATATCGCCGTTGCTCAAAAATTCCTTATTGATAAATTGCTCAACTGTTCTGGTGAATTTTTTTTCATTCCAGAGGGTGTATGCCAGGTAAAAGCTCGGAATGATCATGATAACGATCAGCGAAGTAATGCCTATTCTGATCTGCCTGCTATATCGAATGCTCTTAAAACTCGTAGCCGGATAGTTCAGGTATTTCACCACAAAGAAAGTAGCGATACATATAAAGAAGCAATTAATGGTATATAAATAAAATGCCCCTGCAAAGTACGGAAGGTTATAGGTGGCGATCCCATAGCCTGCAGTACACAGTGGTGGCATTAAAGCTGTAGCGATAGCCACACCGGGTATAGGATTCCCTTTTTCAACTCTTGTCACCGCAATTACGCCTACCAGTCCTCCAAAAAAAGCAATGAGCACATCGTAAATATTGGGTGATGTTCTGGCCAATATCTCCGATTGTACATCCTTAAATGGGCTGAAATAAAAGTATAGAGAAGACACCAGTAAGCTTACCCCGGTAGCGATAACAAGGTTTTTCACAGACTTCTTCAATAACGGGAAATCATAGGTGCCCAATGCAAAACCGGCGCCTACAATAGGACCCATCAGCGGGGAGATAAGCATAGCTCCAATAATGACGGACGTGGAATTGACATTCAGCCCTACTGAAGCAATAATGATGGCGCAGGCCAGTATCCAGAGATTGGAGCCGCGGAAGGAAATGTTGTTAAACACATTTTCAAGCACTTTCTTTTTATCTTCCTCCCCGTTGTGTAAGTTTATGAATTCAACTATTTCTTTGCGCATAATGGTACTATAATCTTAGGTAAATATTCTAAACCGAAAGCAAGATATATATCATTTCAGAAAAGATGTATTCTCACCCATACTTTATTGTTTGAACAAACGCTAAAGAGAATTGACGGCTCTAAACTTAACGAAGACAGTCTTTCAAACAGATTTGAGCATTTAATGACAGTTGCAAATGTTTCAGGCGTTGCTGTTTCTGTATTCAATAATAATTACCCTGTTTATACTAAAACTTTCGGATATGCAGATGTTCAAAAGAAAATTCCATTAGCGAAACGACAATATTCAACTCGGCTATGGTTTAGGTGTTGGTGTTTTTCATACGCCTTATGGCAGGGCATTTTTTAAGGAAGGACACGATGATGGTTGGGGACATTATTCTGTGGCTTACCCTGACAAAAAAATTGCAATCATTATTATGACTAACAATGACAATGGGGAAAGTATTTTTAAAGAGTTGCTTGAATATGCTATCGGCGACATTTATACGCCTTGGAAATGGGAAAATTATATTCCGTATAACAAACAAAATTAACGGCTGCTAATAACTAAGCTTTCGTTGCGTCCGCAGCACTACCAATATAAATTGGAGTAACTTTATACATTAAATCGCTCTTTGTTTCAAAGTTGCCTTAGCTACTGGCAAAAACAACAAAGTCGCCATTGGCGACTTTGTAAGTTGTTGATTTTTTAGCTCCCCCTTCAGGACTTGAACCTGAGACCCTCTGATTAACAGTCAGATGCTCTAACCAACTGAGCTAAGGAGGAATATGTTTCCTTATCAATAAGGGCGGCAAAAATAGGGATTTTTGATGGTATAAAGCAAACAATTTCAACTGATTTTTCTTTTGAATTATATATTACTTAGGGATACTAAGTCTCCATATTCTGTATATAAAGTATTGGTAATAAATAAGAAAATCTCAAATCATTTATCTTCAGTAAATTTGTCATCCATTTACGTAATTTATATTCTCACCTTTTAAATTATAGACTATGGCTTTTACATTACCGGCTCTGCCGTATGCGCACAACGCTCTCGAACCTCATATAGACACTCAGACTATGCAGATTCATCATGGTAAGCATCACCAGGCTTATGTAGATAACCTGAACAAGGCAATTGCAGGTACCCCTAATGAAAATAAATCACTCGAAGAATTGGTGAAAGCTGCGGGTAGCATCAGCCCCGCTGTTCGCAACAATGGCGGCGGACATTGGAATCACAGTTTTTTCTGGGAAATTCTGGCGCCCAACGCAGGCGGCAAACCTTCCGGAAAATTAGCCGCGGCAATTGACGCTGCTTTTGGCAGTTTTGACGAGTTTAAAGCTAAATTCAGCGCAGCAGGCGCCACAAGGTTTGGAAGCGGCTGGGCATGGCTGATTGTAAAAGATGGTAAACTGGAAGTAACCAGCACCCCCAATCAGGATAATCCTTTGATGGATGTAGCCGAAGTAAAGGGTACACCAATTCTCGGCGTTGACGTTTGGGAGCATGCTTACTATCTCAAATATCAGAATAAACGTGCTGATTACCTTGCAGCAATATGGAATGTGGTAAACTGGAAAAAAGTAGAAGAACTATTTGAAAAAGCCTAAGAGTTCATGATAGCCGCCTTGTAATTAAGGCGGCTATCTTTATATCTCAAATTTCAAATCTGCCATCTTAGGGCACCGGGTCATATCCATGCCCACCCCAGGGATGGCACCGCAGTATCCGTTTAATAGCAAGCCACATTCCTTTGAATGGCCCATATTTTTTTAGCGCTTGCACAGCATATTGCGAGCAGGTGGGTGTAAACCTGCATTTGGGTCCAAGCAGGGGCGAGAGTACCCACTGATAAAGTTTGATTAACCCTATAAATGGCAAACTAAGTATGCTTAGTATTGTTTTCATTTATTTGCTGTTCGAGTTTCTTCAAAATTAGCCGTAGTTTTTCGGATAACATCCAATAATCAGGCAATTCTTTGGCAACATATACCAAAAACAAATCAAGGCTGAGGTTTTTTTGCCGGAGCAAACCAATAAGATTGTTTTTTTGCAGACGATAACATTCCCTTGTAACCCTTTTGATACGGTTGCGGTCAACCGCTTTTTTAAAATGCCGGGTATTTACCCCTATACCCACCTGAAGATTTGAGCCAATACGATTATTACTTAAAGGGGAAAAAGTAGAATATACTTTAAAGGGATGTAAAAATAATTGTTCCCCCTTCCGAAACAATTGCTCGATCCTTTTACGGCTTTTTAACCGTTCATTTTTCTTTAATGTAAATTTTTCTTTCAAAGTATTAAAAAAATAGCCCTGAAACAGGGCTATGCATTATCAAACTAACAGTTGCTGCAATACAAAGTATTACAGGCGTATATAATTATTTTGCGTTCTTCTCGTCGGAGATCGTTAATTTTTTACGACCTTTTTTGCGACGGTTTGCCAGTACCTTGCGGCCATTAGCAGTTTGCATACGCTTACGAAAACCATGAACAGTTTTACGACGACGTTTGTGCGGCTGAAATGTACGTTTCATTGTATTATTCTTTTCTCTTTTTGAAATAAGCGGCCCGGGAGAAGCGGACCAGTTTCATTCTCATTCACCTTTTGCAGACGGATCACCACACCCATTTCTGCCCCGGTTGGATGAAAGGACGGCAAAGGTAAGGTTTAAGGTTTAAATTTCAAGACTGTTTTTGTCGGATATCAGGGTATTTCAAGATTTGTATGTATGGACTGAATACATTTCCCAAAAAATATACCTGCATGTGCGTCAAAGTCCCCGGGAGCATCGGTGGTAAAAAATGTCAAAGAGGCATTTTTGCTGCAGCGGCTTTCGATTTCGGGGTGACGGATAAGATAATCAGCCAGGCTTTCCGATACAATATCTCCCTGCGATACCAGGTTTACAGTTTCGGGCAGATATTTTTTGATCTTGTCTGCCAGTAGCGGATAATGGGTACAGGCAAGTAAAATAGTATCCATATTTTCTGAAAGCGATAATAGCTGGTAGATGTCTTTCTGCACAAAATAATCCGCCCCGGGACTGTCATACTCATTATTCTCAACCAGGGGCACCCACATTGGGCAGGCATGCTGGAATACCTGAACATCCGGAAAGAATTTCTTAGCTTCAATCACATAAGATTCAGACAATACCGTGCCTTTGGTGGCGAGGATACCTACCTGTTTTGTTTTAGTAAGCGTTCCTATTTTTTCAGTTGTTGGACGTATTACGCCCAATACCCTGTTTGAAGGGCTGATATGCGGTAAGTCTTTTTGTTGAATAGAGCGTAGCGCTTTGGCAGATGCGGTATTACAGGCCAGTACTATAAGTGGACAGCCTTGTGCAAACAACCATTTCACACACTCCAGCGTATATTGATATACGGTTTCGAAGGACCGGGTACCATAAGGCGTGCGTGCATTATCGCCAAGATAGATATAATCGTAGGCAGGAAGTTTGTCGAGGATGGACTTTAAAATGGTAAGTCCACCATACCCCGAATCAAATATGCCAATAGGCTGACGAATCATATTTCAAATATACATTGGTTATGATCCACAATAAAAAACCGCTCCATAGTGAGCGGTTTTCTGTATAGTAATGTAAAATAATTATTTACTTTTTGGGTGCAGTTTTCCCCGGTTGTTCTACACCTGTGGCCCCTGCCGGCAATTTAACGCCCATTTTTTTTGCAATCAGGGGCAGTAAGTCATCCGTTTGAGGCGCTACCAGTAATGCATCTTGTTTGAATACCCAGGTATATCCGTTTTCTTTAGCTACTTCATTGATCAGTTGAAATGCTTTGGAAAAATAAGGGTTTAAGATTTCGGCTTGTTTACGCTGAAATTCATTTTGGCTGTATGCTTCCCAGTTCTGGATAATCTGCATATACTGTGCCGCTTCCTGCTGTACCTGCTGTTTAATAGCTGAAGGTGTGGCGGGTGATTTTGCGATTGAATCTTTGCGTTTGTACTCGCTTAAATAAAAAGGAAGTGCATTATCCAAAGAATCTTTCCTGAATTTTTGCAAAAGCGAATCTGCTTTTTTAATATCAGGCATAATTGCCACTACATCTTCAAGACTTGCATGACCGAACTTGTTTTGAGCAGTCGCATTGTTTCCAATCAATGCCAAAATAAAACTTGCAGCTACCAGGGATAAAACCTTTTTCATATTAATTTTAATGTGCTTTTTAATTGTATGTAAAGATGATAAATTGATTCTGTTAGTTTGGTGAATACAATCCTTTAACATTTATTTATTTACCCCAAGCATTTTCAGTATATCTTCACTCCTGTCTAATTTGGGGTCGGCAAAGATAACGGTAATTCCTTCACTTTTGTCCAAAATAAAATCATAGCCTTTTTCCACAGCCAGTTTTTGTACGGCGTTATATACCTTGTCCTGTACGGGTTTAATCAGTTCCTGTCTTTTTTTAAACAGATCCCCCTCATAACCAAAGCGTTTACGCTGAAGATCACGGAGTTCTTTTTCTTTGTTAAACAACTCATCTTCTCTCTTTTTCTTCAGATCGTCACTCAGCATCACCTGCTCGGCATCAAAATCACGGTACATCTTGTCAAGGTTTTGCTGCATACCGTCGAGTTCTTTCTGCCAGGCAGTACTGAACTGGTCCAGTTGTTTTTGCGCTTCTTTATATTCCGGTAATTTATCAAGGATAAATTTAGTGTCTAATATAGCATATCGTTGTGCATTGGCTACAAAACCAAAAGCGCAAATCATCAGTATTAAAAATATCTTCTTCATGGTAAATAGTTTTAAAGTGGGTCTATTCAATATAAATACTACCAAATTAAAGCATAATATTATAATATCCTGCTTAATGAATGATTTATTCGGGTTCAAATCCAAGCATAAAGGTGAACCTCGTTGCATCTTTAAATGTGGCTCCCGGCGCAGACAAACGATCAAGCCCTAAGCCATAGTCAAACCCGAGCAAACCAAACATCGGTAAAAAGAATCTGGCACCCAAACCCACTGAACGCCTCAGCTTAAAAGGATTCCATTCCTTGAACTCGTACCAACCGTTAGCCGCTTCAAAAAACGCCAGCCCGTAAATGGTACTGCTGGGGTTGGTTGAAAACGGATACCGCAATTCCATGGTATATTTATTAAACATAGTAAAAAACTTGTTGGTAGACTGCTGATCGGGATTGATGGTAGGATCTGAATTGTCGTACACAGGATACCCCCTGTGGGCAATGATATCGTACCCGAGTATACCAAAGTTGTTGGTGAGCCCGGCATCTCCTACCTGGAATCTTTCAAATGGAGATATCTCAAGGTCTTTATTATACCTGCCTATGAAACCATATTTGGCGGCAAATTTCAATACAAACTGCCTGTTTTTTTCTTCTCCTGCTGGTCTTCCCAGGGGCACATACCATTCTGCGTTCACACGCCATTTATGATACTCCACCAGTTTATATTTTTCATCTCCTTTTAATGTGGCATTTTCGCTCCTGAATGCGGAATAGGGTGGTGTAAATGCCCCGCTGATCATGAAGGAAGAGCCGCTGGTAGGAAATATAGGCTGGTTAACTGATGATCTTGAAAGCGTAAGCTTAAGATTGAGAATATTTGAAGTGGTGTTAGACAAGCCGGCAAAGAAACCAGGATAATTTCTAAGCTTATATTGCGTATAGTTTAATGCATATACCAGGGTAAAATAGTCATCGGGCCATTGTAATTGCTTGCCCAATGATATTGAAGCACCCATTGCTTTCAGGTACGATGTATCTGCCCTTTCATTGATATACCTGCCAGTATAATAATCATAGGCATTAGAGTATTTGGAACTGTACACGCTAACAGTAAAAGAGTTTCTTTTCTTTCCGCCCAGCCAGGGTTCGGTGAATGAAAAATTTGTAGACCTGAAATAGCGTCCGTTCGACTGAAACCGGAGACTCAGCTTTTGTCCGTCTCCGGATGGCAGAGGGCTCCAGGATGATTTCTTGAAGATATTACGAAGGGAAAAATTATTAAAAACTACTCCCACTGTACCTGTTAGTCCAATACCACCACCCCAACCGGCGCTTAGCTCCAACTGGTCCGAAGATTTTTCTTCCACAGTATAGTTAATATCTACCGTTCCGTCATCAGGGTTAGGCACAGGGTTGATACCAATTTTCTCCTGGTTGAAATAACCAAGGTTGGCAATTTCGCGGTTGGAGCGTATCAACTGTTCCCTGCTGAATTTATCACCTGGCAGCGTTCTCAATTCACGGCGTATTACATGTTCTTTTGTTTTATCATTGCCGGAAATAGTAACACGTTTAATAGTGGCCTGAGGTCCTTCCGTGATGCGAATCTCATGGTCTATAGTATCATTATACACAGAAGTCTCTACCGGGTCTACATGAAAAAACAGGTAGCCATTATCAGAGTACAGGCTGCTCACGTCTCCGCCGCCATCAGCGGTGAGTTGTTTACCAAGTCGTTTGTTAAGTGTTTCAAGATTGTAAGTATCTCCTTTTTTAATACCCAGTATCACACTCAGCAGCGAATCGGAGTATTTGGTATTGCCACGCCAGGTGATATTGCCGAAATAGTATTTATTTCCTTCATTTACTTTGATGGCTATATTAAGGTTACCTTTCTTGTTATAGAACATGGTGTCTTTTTCAATCACCGCATCTCTGTAGCCAAGTGAATTGTAATAATCCAGGAGTTTCTGCTTGTCTTCACGGTATTTTTTCTCATTATATTTTGCAGAACTGAAAATTTTAAACCGGAAATAGGGGTCTAAATAGTCGAGAGTTTTTGTGGGCGAAAGAAAACCATAATTGCGAATGTATTCTTTAAAAGTTATTTTATCTTTTTCACCATAAGGACTTTCCACCTCATCTTCGTGTAATGTGAGCCTGGTCTTTTCTTTAGTTCCTTTCAGTTGTTTTTTTAGTTTTAGTGAGCTTACAGTTTCATTACCGTAAAACAGGACATCATTAATTCTTACTTTAACACCTTTTTCAACCTGGAAGATCAGGTCTTCGCCATTAGTGTAGGCGGTATCCGGGCGTTCTATTACTTTAACCCGTGCTCCCTGGAACCCCTTATCTATATAAAACTTCTGAATAGCTTCAATAGCATTTTGCTTTCTGGCTTCTGTTACCACCTGGCTGGCAGTAATACCCACTTTCTCTTTCAGGTCGGTTGCTTCGGCTTTTTTTATTCCGCGAAAAATCAGTTTGGACAGACGGGGTCGTTCCACTGCTGCAATTTCCACCCATATTCTGTCGCCTTCTACCTTTGTTATATATACTTCAATATCAGCAAACAGGTTTTGACCCCATAATTTTTCTATGGCTTTGGCAAAATTATCGCCGCCAGGGATACGTACTTCATCACCCACATTTAAGCCTGAAATAGATGTTACCAGATTTGGATCAAAATATTGTGTGCCGGTAACCTTAATTTCAGCTATGGTATATTTTTTGGGAATTGGCTGGTTAAATATATTTAGCAGGGCAGGATCTACAGAAGTTGTAGGTACTGAGTCGTTTACCTGTGCATTAGTTTTGGAAGATATAAAACTTAAACCAAGTAAAAGTGTGAAAATCGTGCAGATTCTATGCATCCGTTTTTTAAGTTTCGCCCGGCAAATTAACGGGATTAATTAAAATGGTTTGTTAAAAGAATAGAGGGGCTTGAATGGCTAATGCGCATCGGAAGCGGTATTTGGCATTACTTGCTCAGCAGTTTTGCCAAACCTGCGTTGCCTTTGTTGAAAATTGATAATAGCTTCATATAAATGTTCTTTACCGAAATCGGGCCAACGGGTATCCGTAAAATATAGTTCTGCATAAGCCAATTGATATAATAAGAAATTACTAATTCTGTATTCTCCGCTTGTTCTGATCATTAGTTCGGGGTCAGGAAACTCAGAGGTAGTAAGATAAGTTCTTAGTACCTCTTCTGTAATTGCCCCGGGTACCAGTACACCATTTTTCGCATCATCGGCAATATGATTAACAGCCTTCAGCAATTCCCAGCGTGAGCTATAGCTTAATGCAATAATAAGCGTTAGCCCGGTATTGGAGTGAGTAAGTTCCACAGCTTCCAGTAGTTCTCTGCTGGCATATTCGGGCAGCATTTTAATATTGCCGATTAGCCTGAGCCTGATATTGTTTTTGTTCAGCGTATCTACTTCCTGGCGTATGGTATTGGCAAGGAGTATCATCAGTCCGTTCACCTCAGGTTCGGGGCGACTCCAGTTTTCGGTGCTGAATGCATACAATGTAAGATACCGGATACCGAGTTCCGCACTGCTCTCCACTATATTTCTTACACTCTCTACTCCTTGATAGTGACCAAATAACCTGTCTTCCCCTTTTTCCTGCGCCCACCGCCCATTGCCATCCATGATGATGGCTATATGCAGGGGAAGCTGCTTTTTATCTATATTATCTATAAGCGACATGCAGGTAAAATTTAAAAAAGCCAGACAAAGTCTGACTTTCGGCGCAAAGATATAAATATTATGCAGTAATGGGTCATTGAGCTAAAGAGAATCCTTATGTAACCGGCTCTTTTTTTCTGATTTCTTTGAAAAATATTTACATGCGGACTTCAATCCGCAAATATCACACTTGGGGTTGCGTGCCAGGCAGGTATATCTGCCATGCAAAATGAGCCAGTGATGGGCTTTGTGTATTAATTCCTGGGGGATATGCCTGACAAGCTGTTTTTCTGCAGCAAGGGGTGTCCTGGCATTATGCGTTAGTCCTATACGTGCCGATACCCTGAAGACATGCGTGTCTACCGCCATATTAGGTTGCTGATCTATCACTGAGGTGATCACATTGGCAGTTTTTCTGCCTACTCCCGGTAGTTGTACCAGTTCATTTACAGTAAGGGGGACTTTCCCGTCAAATTTTTTTACCAGCATATTTGCCATTCCAATGAGATGTTTAGTCTTATTGTTTGGATAAGATATACTTTTGATATAAGGAAAAAGTTCTTCAAAACTTGCTTTTGACAGCGCTTCAGGACTTGGGTAATCCTGAAAAATAGCCGGAGTGGTAAGGTTCACTCTTTTGTCGGTACATTGAGCGGAAAGAATAACTGCTACAAGTAATTGGTAAGGGTTATCGTAAAGTAACTCTGTTTCAGCAACGGGAATATGATTCTGAAACCAGTTGATTACAAATGTATAGCGCTGTTGTATTGTCATTTATTAATCACGAAGATAATAAAATGACAAAGCTATTTATTTAACCAAGGCTTTGATGTTGAGAACTTAATGATGTTCCACTTCTTTACCTACACCTGCATAGTTGAGCAGCGATTGAACTACAGAAGCCCGGGGAGAGGCGCTGATGGTATTCAGTCCTTCCATTGCATTCTTAAGTATGTCAAATCTTTCGCGAAAAGCCCAGTCTGTATCTAAAGCCAATTGTATGGCTGCTGACTCTTCGGCTGTTGTTTCTTTGTATAAAAAGCGTATCATGTTTTCTTGAGTATAAATATCCATAAGCTATCCATTTAGAATGACCTAATTTGTGTGTAAAACAATAAAAACGGTTTAGAGGATATTTAGATTCCGGTACGGATTTTTAGCGGCGTTTCACAAAAGGCGGGATTAGCTTACCTGAATAAAACGATGTTAATATCAGAATATTGTTAAAGCCCGTAAAAAAATCAGTAAAATTACTTTTCCTCTATAATAAATATCTCTTCGTTATCTTTTTTCATAAGAAAACGCTCCCTTGCCACCCGTTCTATGGCAGCGGGATCGTTTTTCAATTCGGATAACTCTTTATTAAAATTGTCAATTTGTTCCTGGTAATAGGCCTTCCCTTTTTCCAATTGTCTCAGTTCGCCGGTGCGTTCTATTTGCAAGAAGAGGTCGTTGTGATCGAAAAAAATAATCCAGACCACAAAACAGATTATGGTGAGAATATATTTATTCCTAAACCAGTAAGGTATTTTTTTTAAGAAATCCATATCCGGGTAAGCTGCAGCACAAAGAAACCTTTTATAATTCCGTTATCTTACTTAAAGGCTGCAACTATTTACCAAATATAGCTTTTCTGTTGGGATAAATTGCATTTTCTCCCAATGCTTCTTCAATTCGGAGCAGTTGGTTGTATTTGGCAAGCCTGTCTGTTCTGGAAGCACTGCCGGTTTTAATCTGACCGCAGTTAAGGGCTACTGCCAGGTCGGCAATAGTGGTATCTTCAGTTTCGCCGCTTCTATGGCTCATTATAGTAGTATATCCATTTGCCTGTGCAAGCTGTACAGCATTAATGGTTTCAGTAACCGTACCAATCTGGTTTACTTTTATCAGTATGCTGTTGGCAATACCCTGGTCAATCCCTTCCTGTAGCCGTTTAACATTGGTCACGAAAAGGTCGTCGCCTACCAACTGACATTTTGAACCGATGCTGTCAGTATGTTTTTTCCATCCCTTCCAGTCATCTTCTGCCATGCCGTCTTCGATGGATATAATTGGATATTTGTTCACCCAGTCTGCCCAGAATGCTACCATTTCGTCACTGCTGATGGTTTTCCCACTGCTTTTATAGAATTTATAGGAGTTGCTTGCTTCATCAAACATTTCTGTACTGGCAGCATCCATAGCAATAGCTATCTGTTCGCCGGCTTTATAACCCGCTGCTTCAATAGCCTGCAATACTGTTTCAATAGCCTCTTCATTACTCTGGATATCGGGTGCAAAACCTCCCTCATCGCCCACATTGGTGCTATACCCTTTTTTCTTCAGTACCGATTTCAGGTTGTGAAACACTTCTACTCCCCAGCGCAGCCCTTCGCTAAAGGAAGGTGCACCAACGGGGACAATCATAAATTCCTGGAAATCTATCTTGTTATCGGCATGTACTCCACCGTTGAGGATATTCATCAGCGGTATGGGTAATACAGTGGCATTCACCCCGCCAAGATAACGGTAAAGGGGGAGGTTGCTTTCCTGTGCCGCTGCTTTTGCCACCGCCATAGAAACTGCAAGTGTGGCATTAGCCCCCAGCCTGGCTTTATTCTCTGTACCGTCTATTTTAATGAGCAGACCGTCTATATATGCCTGACGGGCAACATCAATACCTATAAGCTGATCAGTTATAATATCATTTACGTTCTTAACGGCCTTAAGCACTCCTTTACCCTGGTACACACTTTTGTCCCCATCACGTAATTCTACTGCTTCATGTTTGCCGGTAGAGGCTCCGGAAGGTACGGCGGCTCTTCCTACCAGCCCATTTTCGGTGATCACATCTACTTCAACAGTAGGATTGCCGCGGCTGTCTAAAATCTGTCTGGCGTGTATATCGGATATAAAGCTCATAACATCTTATTTTAATAATGTGCAAAGAAAAGGTTTTCAGCTTTTGGGGCAAAAAATTAGTTGAGAGAAACTTGAGAAAATATCTATTCGGATATCGGGGATTTAATCTAATCAGTGCTTCTGCCGGTTAAAGACTTAAAGACAGTCTCCAGACTTTGGGTTTCGCTGTGGATACTTACAATGTTTAAATTATTTTCCAGTGAAACCTCGATGATTCGCCTGCGCAGGTGTTCGGGTTGGGAGGTGGAGAACCTTACCTGGTTATCGGGTACAGCTTGAATATGTATAATTTCTGCGATGTTATTAAATACCGACAATGATGGAATTTCGACAAAAGCAACGATGATACGGTGTGTACCCTTATTTACAGACTGAAGATTTGCGATTGTATCATCTGCAACCAGTTCACCTTTATTGATAATGATTACCCGGTTGCAAATGGCTTCAACCTCCTGTAGTATATGTGATGAAAATAAAACCGTTTTGTCCACACCGAGGTTTCGTATCACTTCTCTAATCTCAACAATCTGGTTGGGGTCAAGTCCGGTGGTAGGTTCATCAAGAATTAAAACACCGGGATTATATATTAATGCTGCAGCGAGTCCTACTCTTTGTTTATATCCCTTGGACAATTGCCCGATCTTTTTAGTTTTTTCAGGAGTAAGCCCTACCAGTTCAATGATTCTTTCAACAGCATTTTTTTTATTTGGCACTTTATGTACATCAGCAATGAAGCCGAGATATTCCTTAATGTACATATCATAATACAATGGATCGGACTCAGGCAGGTAGCCGATTCTTTTTCTTGTTTCAATTGAATGAGAAGATACATTCATTCCGCAGATATAAGCTTCTCCAGAAGTAGCTTGCAGATAGCCGGTCAGGATTTTCATAGTAGTGGACTTGCCGGCGCCATTGGGTCCAAGAAATCCAACAATCTCCCCCTGGCTTACAGAGAAAGAAATATTATTTACTGCTTTCTGTTCACCGTATACTTTAAGGAGGTTTTTTACTTCAATAGACATTCAGCAAAAATAATAACTCCACACAACAATTTATTTTTCATACTCACCCTTTACAGCATACCATCCAAAAATAACCAATCCTATAGCGATTGGAATGGCAACAATAACAAATACGGCCCATTGAATTTTTGTATCAATGACCGGGTGAACAGATACCTGGTGCAGGGCTGTTTTGACAAGATAATAAACAGACAGTGGCCCTAGAAGTATCCATACAATACCCATCCATTTTTTAAGCAGATTCATGAAAGATGTTTTTTAATTATTTAATTTGAGGGAAAGGTGAAGGGTGTAAGGCTATATTTTACTCTATTTACCCTACTCCCTTCTTCAGTCACTCACATCAGGATCAATCTTATTACTTATATATAATGTCCCAATAACAAAACAAACGGCTGAAATAATTATCGGATACATCAATCCCACCAGTTTATCACCTGTATTTATTGTTGTTAGCAATAAAGCAATAAAAGGGGTAAGCCCGCCAAAAACACCATTACCGATATGATAAGGTAGCGACATAGAAGTATAACGTATCCTGGTAGGGAATAGTTCTACCAGGAAGGCTGCAATTGGTCCATAAACCATAGTAACAAAAATTACCTGTACAAAAATCAGCAGTACAAACTTCCAGTAAACAGAAGAAGGTAGTTTCCTTTCAATATAATTTGTTGGTGCATGAGCTACCGGTTTTGCAGCATCTGCAAACACCGTATCTACTGATCTCTGAGTGTATGCAAAACCGTCGGCAAAGGTTTTGGTAACAGTGGTAGTGGTAATGGTATTCTCGCCAACCTTTTCATTTTTACTCACAGGTTGTGTAACAGATACTGGTGTTTGTGTAAGATACGGTCCGGTGTCCGAAAGATTGATAAACTGCTGGTAGATTGGCTTGTAAAATACAATGGCGAGTAACATGCCGGTGAGCATTATCCATTTTCTTCCTACCCGGTCGCTCCAGCCTCCAAATACAACAAAGAAGGGGGTGCCTAAAAGAATAGCCCATATCAGCATAGTGCGCGACTGTCCGAAATCTATTTTACAAACTGTTTCAATAAAGCTCTGTGCATAGAATTGCCCCGTATACCAAACTACTCCCTGGCCCATAGTAGCGCCAAATAAAGCAAGGAGTACCATTTTCAGGTTGGTTTTGTGAGCAAAGCTTTCTTTCAGTGGGTTGACGGAGGTTTTACCTTCTGATTTCAGTTTCGCAAACAAAGGCGATTCATTCATTTTAAGTCGGATATAAATTGATACGCCTACCAGAATTATAGATACTAAAAAAGGGATACGCCACCCCCATTCATTAAATTTTCTGATAGAAACAGCACTGTCTGCATCCAATGACTGCCTAACCACCAGGATAACACCCAGCGATACAAAAAGACCAAGAGTAGCCGTTGTTTGTATCCAGGAAGTATAAAATCCGCGCCTGTTGGCTGGCGCATGTTCTGCAACATAAGTGGCTGCCCCACCGTATTCACCGCCCAGTGCAAGTCCCTGCAGCAGGCGAAGAAGCAATACAATAATAGGAGCAGCAAAACCGATGGTTTCATAAGATGGTACCAGCCCAATCGCAAATGTAGCCCCCCCCATAATGACAAGTGTGAGCAGAAAAGTGTATTTACGGCCTACAATATCGCCCAGCCTGCCAAATACCAATGCGCCAAAGGGTCGAACAATAAAACCCGCAGCAAAAGTTGCCAAAGTAGAAAGCAAAGCAGCAGTGGGATTGGTTTTGGGGAAAAACTGACTGGCAATAACAGTAGCAAGACTACCGAAAATATAAAAATCATACCATTCTATAAGTGTGCCAACGGAGGAAGCACTAATGATTTTCCAGATATTTTTGGTTGAAGCTGACATATGGTTTTGTTGCAGGCGTATTTAATAAAATGTTGAATATACTAAATATGAGAATAGCAACACAGCTTGTGAAACAATTGTTTGCGGATTATGAATTTATTTACAGGTGATGGGTTTCCGGCGGGTACTAATGACTGTGAGTATAGCATTAAGCCATATATATTATCGCTCAGTAATTTCTCAATCCAAACTGTATCAAATTCATCGCTCGCTATTCAAACGAATGTGATTAACTTTAGCCCACTTTTCGTAAACCAAATCATTGCATAGCTATATGTCATACTCCTATCAGATCAAATCATTTCAAGCCTACAAGGAAGCCTATCAGAAAAGTATTGATGACCCTGAAGCCTTTTGGAGTGAAATTGCAGCGACCTTTCAATGGCGAAAAAAATGGGACAAAGTATTAAATTGGAATTTCAAAGAACCCAAAGTAGAATGGTTTGCCGGCGGACGTCTTAACGTTACGGAGAGTTGCCTTGACAGGCATCTTGAAAAGCTTGGCGATAAGCCTGCCATCATCTGGGAGCCTAATAACCCCGATGAAAGAACAAGAATTGTAACGTATGAACGCCTGCATAAACGGGTTTGCCAGTTTGCCCAGGTATTAAAGAATAATGGAGTAAAAAAGGGCGACCGTGTTTGTATTTATATGGGTATGGTACCCGAACTGGCTTATGCTGTATTAGCCTGTGCACGAATAGGCGCAATACATAGTGTGATATTTGGCGGTTTTTCGGCACAGAGCATTGCCGACAGGCTGGAAGATACCAAAGCAGAATGTATTATTACCTGCGATGGCGCTTATCGCGGAGCTAAAGATATCCCACTTAAAAGTGTGATAGATGATGCACTGGTTGGGAATAAATTGGTAAAAAAGGTAATTGTATATACCCGCACCCGTGTACCGGTAAGCATGATTAAAGGAAGAGATGTATGGTGGGAAGATGAAATGCTTAAAGTGACAGACACACTGCCCGACAGCAGCTTTGGTGAAGTAGAAGTGATGGATTCAGAAGATCCTTTGTTTATACTTTATACATCAGGAAGTACCGGAAAACCTAAAGGTGTTGTTCATACCTGTGGCGGATATTTGGTTTGGACGAATTATACTTTTGTCAATACCTTTCAGTATCAGCCCGGTCAGGTTTATTTCTGTACAGCCGACATAGGCTGGATTACAGGACATAGTTATATGCTATATGGTCCTTTAAGTGCAGGGGCTACGTCTGTGATGTTTGAAGGCATCCCCACCTGGCCCGATGCAGGAAGGTTTTGGGATATAGTAGACAAATACAAAGTAAACATTTTATACACCGCTCCAACAGCCATACGCAGCCTGATGACCTACGGACTTGATCCGTTGAAAGGCAAGGACCTCTCCTCACTTAAAGTATTGGGTTCGGTAGGCGAGCCTATCAATGAAGAGGCCTGGCATTGGTATGATGAACATGTTGGAAAAAAGAATTGTCCGATAGTAGATACCTGGTGGCAAACAGAAACTGCCGGTGTCATGATCTCCACGCTGGCGGGGGTAACGCCTTCAAAACCTTCCTGGGCAACATTGCCCTTACCGGGGGTGCAACCAGTATTGGTGGACGACCAGGGTAAAGAAGTGACGGAGAAAGATGAGGAAGGATTGTATAAAGGAAACCTTTGCATGAAAGCTCCGTGGCCCGGTATTATAAGAACTACTTACGGAGATCATGAACGTTGCAGGACTAATTATTTTGCAGCTTATGAAAACTTGTATTTTACAGGTGACGGCGCATTGAAAGATGACGATGGTTTTTACCGGATTACCGGCCGTGTGGATGATGTGTTAAATGTAAGCGGCCACCGCATTGGTACAGCCGAGGTGGAAAATGCAATTAATATGCATGCCAGTGTAGTAGAAAGTGCCGTTGTAGGATATCCACATGACATCAAAGGGCAGGGGATATATGCTTATGTGATAGTAACCGGTTTACACGGAGATGAAAATCTTACCCGTCAGGATATAGTACAAACCGTTTCCCGTCTCATAGGCCCTATAGCCAAACCGGATAAAATACAGTTTGTAAAAGGATTGCCCAAAACAAGAAGCGGAAAAATAATGAGACGTATACTCCGGAAGATAGCAGAAGGTGAATTGGATAAACTGGGAGATATTACTACGCTGCTTGATCCGGGTGTGGTGGAAGAGATAAAGGCGGGGAGATTGTAATACGATAAGTATTCATCGTGGTGCTAAAAGCCTGTGTATCCGCTGCGGCCTTTTGTTGCAATTTTTCTTCCTGCAATTTGATGCCGGGGTGATTGCTTATGTGCAATTATGATTGACAACGGATATTAGAGTTTCTTGTTGGGCAATGTAGTGTATCATTCATAACGTTTACCGCAGTGGAATAAAAGTTTCTAATGAGCCGGTTGTCTATTCCCATCCACCACCGAGCGATCGGTATAGGTTTACAGTGTTTAGCAACAGTTCCTTTTGGGCAATGGTCCGTTTTAATTCCGCTTCAAGCACACCTTTCTGCGCCGTAATTACTTCAAGATAGCTGGCATAGCCGCTAAAATATAAATCGTTGGACGTGGCAACTGCTTCGGTTAATGTCTCTACCTCAGATTGATTGAGCGCTACAATTTTCTTGTAATGTTCAATACCCCGGAGGTCGCTGATCACTTCTTCGTATGCCTGCAGGATAGTTTGTTTGTAATTGTTCACCGCAATTTGCTGTTGTGCATCGGCTATGGCAAAATCACCTTTCAACTGATAACGGTTCATCAGCGGTTGTGTTAATCCCCCTAATAATCCATAAGCCAATGAGCCATTTGCCAATAATAAAGGCAGCTTAAATGCATTGAACCCCACATAAGGTGTGATATTGAGTGCGGGAAGGAAGGCTTTGCGGGCGGCATCCACATCGGCTTTTGACGCGGCAAGTTCCCATTCTGCCTGTTGTATATCCGGCCGTTGTGTTAGCAGCGATAAGGGGATGCCTGCATGTATCTGGCTAATCAATTGTTGCTGACGGATTGTTATTCCACGGGGAACGGGTGTTTGTGCATAGCGGCCCAGTAATGTGTTAAGCTCATTTTCTAGCCTTAGAATATTGAGACTGGTTTCATACTCGAGGCTTTGCGTTTGCAGAAGCTGGGCCGAAAACTGCTGTACGGCAAGTGATGTGGCCCTGCCTGCTTCCTTCTGCGCTTTCACCACTTCTACTGCCCGTTCCTGCAGGGCGATATTGCGGTGTACGATCTCCAGCCTGTTGTCCAGAGCAAGCAACTCATAATAATAGGACGCCACCGCGGCAACAAGCTGGGTGGTTACCCATTGCCGGCCTTTCTCTGAAGCAAGCACCCTGGCATAAGCCGCTTTTTTTCTTGATTTTATTTTGCCCCACAGGTCAATCTCCCAATTGCTTTTCAATCCCAGGAAAAAATCCTGCGCAGGGTTAGTTACTTTCTGGTTCTTATCAATATTCTGCGAAAGGTTAGTGTCGAAATTACCTACCCCCGACATAGTGTATTTGCCGTATTTATCAAAACCTGCAGAGGCAAAAAAATCCAGCGTAGGCAATCCCAGTCCTTTTTGTGTAAGCAGACTTGCCCTTGCAATCATCACCTTCTGAATAGTATTTTGCAGGTCGGCATTGTGTGCCAGCGCTATATCTATCAGCCCAATGAGCGTAGCATCTTTAAAAAAAACAATTCGCGGATCTGCCCCAATGTTCAGGGTATCGGGTATACCGCTATAGGTCTCGGGCAAATTTAGTGGTTGCTTTTTCACCAGTGAAGACGGTATCCTGCAGGAGAAACCTAACACAATGCCCGTCATGAGCATGCCGCCAATAAGCGGCTTAATATATCGTTTCATATAAAACTAATAGTTAGAAATTTTAATTAGGTAAAATAGTGATTGCTATACTTCATCTTTAGCAACTCTTACTTTCAGGTGCTGCACATGCAGCTTCATCTTTTTCTTTTTGCTGATTTTTTCTTCAATGCCCGCAAATAGTACATACAATCCCGGCACTAGTATTACTCCGAACACAGTGCCGGTAAACATTCCTCCCGCTGCCGCCATGCCAATAGACCGGTTGCCCAGTGCGCCGGCGCCTGAAGCAATACACAGCGGGATCAACCCGGCAATAAAGGCAAACGAAGTCATGAGTATGGGGCGCAACCTTGACGCGGCGCCCTCAATGGCAGACTGCAATATGGTAACCCCAAGCTTTTTACGCTGTATGGCAAACTCCACGATTAGAATAGCATTTTTGCCCAGCAAACCTATCAGCATCACCAGCGCTACCTGCGCATAAATATTATTTTCAAGCCCCGCCAACTTCAACGCGGCAAAGGAGCCTATAATACCTGCAGGCAAAGAAAGAATAACGGAAAGCGGTAGCAGGAAACTTTCGTATTGTGCAGAAAGTATAAGATATACGAATACAAGACAGATTAGGAATATATATGCTGCCTGGTTGCCCGACAATATCTGCTCACGTGTCATCCCCGACCATTCGTAGTCAAAACCACGCGGCAATACCTTTGCCGCTACGGTCTCCATAGTTTTAATCGCATCACCGCTGCTCTTTCCTTCAGCGGCATCTCCGTTGAGCAAAGCGGATATATACATGTTATACCTTGTAAGCTGCTCCGGCCCATATACCCTTTCCAGCCTTATGAAAGTGGAAAACGGCACCATCTCACCCGAGCTGTTTTTGAGATATAGCCTGAGTATATCTTCCGGGCTTTTCCTATACTGAGGATAAGCCTGCACCATCACTTTGTACATTTGGCCAAACCGGATGAAGTTGGTAGCGTAATAGCTCCCCAGCAAAGTTTGTAAAGTACTCATGGCGTTGTCAATCGTAATCCCTTTTTTGGCGGCAATTTCCTGATCTACATGGATCATATATTGCGGGAAGTTGGGATTGAATCCCGTAAAAATATTTTTTACTACCCCGGTTTCTTCTGCTGCCGCAATGAGTTCTTTGGCTACGGTTTCTGTACGTTGCAGGTCGCCGCTTCCTGTTTTATCAAGCAGGCGAAACTCAAATCCGGAGGAGTTGCCAAAACCTGGCACGGTAGGCGGCGGCAAAAATTCAATCTTTGCATCCGTAATATGGCTCGTTTGTTTTTCTAACTCGCTAATGAGGCCGGCAACAGATTCTTTGCGTTCATCCCATGCTTTCATGTTGATCATTGCCATCCCATAGGATGCCCCGGATACTTCGGTGATCAGGCTGTATCCGGCAAGTGTGGAAATATTATCTACCGCTTTTTGTTTCTCCGCCACCCTTTGTATTTCATCCAGTACGGCACCGGTGCGTTCAACGGTTGAGCCTGATGGCGTAGTAACGTTTACATAAATGATCCCCTGGTCTTCGGTAGGAATAAAACCCGAAGGAAGAATAGCGCTGAACCCCCAGGTACCTGCAAAAAAGATCACAAGCATCAGCAAGGTTACCCATCTCCTTCCCGCCAATCTTCCAACGAGCGACTGGTATTTATTTTGTGTTTTGTCGTATACCCTGTTGAACCCTCCGAAGAACTTCTGCAAAAGATTTTTCTTTTTTCCCGGATTGGAATGCCGCAGCATCATTGCACATAGGGCAGGCGTTAGCGTCAGTGCGTTTATCCCAGATATTACAATTGAAATAGCAAGGGTAAGGGAGAACTGCCGGTAAAATACCCCCACCGGGCCCGATAGAAAGGCAACCGGGATAAACACTGCCGACATCACCAGGGTAATGGCCATTATCGCGCCGCTAATTTCCTTCATGGCGGCAATGGTGGCATCCATGGCGCTTACATGGTCCTCACTCATTTTTACATGCACCGCTTCTACCACCACAATGGCATTGTCTACCACTATACCAATGGCCAGTACAAGGGCAAATAAGGTGAGCAGGTTGATGGAGAACCCAAGCATCAATATAAAAGCAAGCGTGCCCACAAGGGCCACCGGAACAGCGAGGGCCGGAATAAGGGTAGAACGAAAATCCTGCAGGAATAAGAATACGACAATAAATACCAGTATAAACGCTTCCAGTAGCGTCCTCAGTACTTCGTGAATAGATGCATCGAGGAAGCGCGAAACATCATAAGCAAAATTATAATCCATGCCAGGCACAAAGGATGATTCCTTCAGGTCCGTCATGGTCTTTTTAATATTATTGATTACCTCTTTTGCATTGGAACCGGGGCGCTGTTTAATCATAATGGAAGCGGAAGGCTTTCCATCGGTTTTTGATTCCATATTATAGCTGAGTGCGCCAAATTCTACATCGGCCACATCTTTCAATCGCAGTATTGAACCATCGGAACCGGCCCTGATTACAATATTTTTATACTCCTGGGGTTCTGAAAATTTTCCGGTATATCTCAGTACATATTCAAGAGTATTGTTTTCCATGCCTGAACTTTCACCGGTTTTGCCGGGTGCAGCTTCTACATTCTGATTGCGCAATGCGGTTATTACTTCGTCTGCGGATACCTGGTAGGCCAGCATCCTGTCTGGTTTAAGCCACACACGCATGGCGTAATCTTTGGCGCCCATAATCTCTACGAACCCCACACCGTCAATACGTTTCAACTCTTTCAATACATTAATATCTGTAAAATTGAATATGAAACGCTCATCCATGGAAGTATCTGTGCTCACGATATTCAGATAGAGCAACATACTGTTTACTTCCTTTTCCGTTACCACACCTGCCTTAATTACTTCTTCGGGCAATTCATCCAGTACTGTTGTTACCCGGTTTTGTACGTTTACCGCCGCCTGATCGGGATCGGTGCCTACTTTGAATGAAATAGAAATAAGCGTGGTGCCGTTGTTGCTGGTAACGGTATTCATATACGTCATACCAGGTACGCCGTTGATGGCCCGCTCAAGCGGCGTTGCTACCGCATCGGCGCATACCTGTGCATTGGCGCCGATATATTTTGCGGTAACCGTAACAGATGGTGGAACAATATCGGGGAACTGTGTTACCGGAAGGGTAAATAACGCAAGCACCCCCAAAATGGTGATGATAATAGAAATGACCAGTGAAAGTATTGGTCGCCTGATAAAAGTTTCGATCATACCTGATGAATAATTATTTAATAAGGGTGCATTTAGATAAATGAAATATTTATATGCAATGCATACAAAAGTTAGATGCCTGCATGTATACTCCTGTACCTGCAGGGATTTTGCGGCGATAAGTAATTACGCTATAGTTGTTTTGTAACTGTTACAGGAGTGATGCGTGCCCCGTCTTTTATATTCTGCACGCCTTCATACAAAATTTTATCTCCTTTTTCAAGACCGTCTGCGATTATATAATACTGCGCCACCCTTGTCTGTGGGATTACTGAAGTCATCTTCACCGTATTATCATTGTTTACCACAAAAACATAGTCTTTATCCTGAATTTCAAATACGGATTTTTGTGGAACGATCAGCGCGTCTTTGATAGGTGAAGTCAGCCTAACCTTTCCGGTCGCGCCGTGTTTGAGCAATTTTGAAGGGTTGGGGAATTTTGCCCTGAATGCTATTGAGCCGGTACCTTCGTCAAATTCGCTTTCAACCGTTTCTATCTTTCCCAACTGGTTATAAATAGTTCCGTCTGCCAGTAGCAACCCCACCGTACTACCGCTGCGTTGTTCCTGGGAAGACTTTCTGTAGTGGAGGTATTCGTTTTCGGATACATTAAAGTAGGCGTATATCTCATGATTGTCTGAGATAGTAGTTAATAACGCGCCTTCATCAACAAGGCTGCCCGCTTTTAATGGGATGCGGTCAATAATACCGTCAAAAGGAGAACGTATATAGGTATAAGACAACCGGGTCTCCGCACTTTTCTGAATAGAAACAGCTTCTTCAACCATCGCTTCTGCAGCTTTTAATTTTGCTTTTGCCATCTCAAGCTCGGTAGGCGAAACAATATTTTTAGCCAGCAGGATGCTCACCCGCTTCAGTTCCACTTCGGCAGTCTTCGCTTGCGCTTTGGCGTTGTTTACATTTGCCCGGGCTTTCTCCAATTGGTTTACAAATTCGTGATCGTCCAGTTGAAACAATGGCTCCCCCTTCTTTACTGCATGACCTTCGTCTACAAATATTTTACTTAAAAAGCCCTGCACCCTTGCACGAATCTCCACGTTCTTCACGGCTTCAATACTGGTTACATAATCGTGTTGCAAAATAGTATCCGTTAAGCTTACCTGCATCACCGGCAACTGAGGTAATACAGTTTTGTCTTCCACATTTCCCTTGGCCGTACAGCCTGCTGCAAAAGTGCATATCATTAAATAATACCAATAATTTCTCATCCTGTATATTTTGAAAAAAATACATTAACCTGTTCCTTTAAATGGACTGCAGGCAATACATCCCTTTGTTGTTTAAAGAAAATTAACCACGTTGTACGCGCAGCAATTGCTGCAAAAACAGAAAGGCATCAGAATGGGGTAAGCCTGAATATAAAGTTGTGGGATTGCAACAAAGGCAGGCTGCGGGGATCTTCTATAGGAATGGCAGAAGTATGCAGGGCAAATTGCTTTTTTGTGGAATGAGGGGCACTGATGTCTTTTGCAAAAGAGCTATTAGGCGCCCTTCGCTTCAGGTTGAAAAAATGATAGCTGAAATCCGATTTTTCCGAGCCGGGAAGATAATCCGTCAAACCCGCAACATTCTCAAGAATCAGTTCAAACACCGTTGAACGGTTGAGATCATCAGGGTGGGAGGGGTTAAGTGAATGACCTTGTGTAACATGTTCCGAATAGTGAAAATTTCCACCAGGCAAGAAAGTCATCAGATTGAGAAAGCTGAAAAGCAGGAGATATGCCACCCCTATTTTTAACTTTTGCGCTTTTTCGATCATAAAAAATGTTATTGTAAAAACTACCTCCGGTGAAACCCCTTGCAGCTATTGCCGGGGAGATTTTAATTAAGGTTGAATTTTCGCGCAAAAATATATGATGGGCTTTAGAAAAACAAAAAGAGAACCGGCTTATATTCTGTAAAAAAGTTAAATATTTCTATCCATCCCAATAAATTCTGCAGGGACATGGCAGATTCTTTAAAAATAAATAACATTTAATAATAAGGACTAATCATATAGTACACCAATACACCTGTAATTGAAACATAGAGCCATATCGGCCAGGTAATTTTCGCAATTTTGCGATGCCTGGGCCATTCGGCTGTTAATGCCCGGTAGGCGGTGAACAAAATAAAAGGAAGCACAATTCCTGCGAGCGGTATATGGGTTGCGAGAATTATGAAATACAATAAACGTTTGCCACCCGCTGCAGTTTTCTCCGCTTCTGACAGCACACCATTGTGATCTATGTCGCCAAACTTTGATTCGCCTGCAAATAAATGATGACAGACATAAGAAATTAAAAACAAAACAGATAATATCAGGGCTGATAGCATAATCCTTTTATGAAGCAGGTAATGTTTGCTCCTTATTGCTATTAGCCCAGCCACCAGCAAAATTGAAACTATAGAATTTATTATTGCATTGAATAATGCAAATAGGTGTACATCAAATCCGAGATTCACATTCACTTTAACACGGTTCAAAATAACTATTACGGTAAATAATATAAAAGAAATTACCCAGATCAACCGAACGGCTAACTTGTCATTTTTTCGCATCTGAGCCTGAAGCATGTTTAAGAAACTTTTATTTGTGAGTGGAATTCATGTTGCTGGTTTAGGAGGCAGTATGTCCTGCATTTTCCTTATACCTTAACGTTTTTTCTTCTTTTCTTTCTCCAGCATCAGGAGTACAATATCGTTAGCCAGTTTATTCAAATGCAGGCTGTCGAGCCCGTTGTACCAGCCTCTTACAACCCGGTCTTTATCCAGCATAAAAAAATATTCTGTATGAATGAAGTTGGTATCTATATTGGTATCGGCAACATTGGCTTTAAATTCTTTTTTAGCAATATCATATATTTCTTCCCTGCTCCCGGTAAGCAGCCACCAGGTATCGGGATTAATCCCATATTTATCTGAATATTTTTTCAGCCGCTCAGCAGAATCACGTTTAGGATCTACCGAAAACGATAAGAACCTTACTACTGTATCAGTTTTGTTAAAGGCATCCTGCAGCCGTTTCATATTTCTTGTGAGGGTTGGGCAAATATTGGGGCAGGATGTAAAAAAGAAATCTGCAACGATTATTTTGCCTTTCAGGTCGTTTAAGGATACCTGCTTATCCAACTGGTTGGTAAGTGTAAAATTTCTTACCTGGTGCCAGATAGTGTCCTGTACTTCTTTCCCATAATCATTCCGGGTGACCACCGTATCATAAAAATAGCGTTTTGGCAGTACTACTGCTTTAGCGCTAAAGAAGGTGAGTAAAAAATAACATAACAAAGGAAGAGCTAAAGCCATTAGCACTGCAACAAAAGATTTTTTGCTCATCATATTGGCGCAAAGATAAGCCCTTCTATTGTTTCAGGATTCTTTTAAACTCGTTAATAGCATTGCCCCGGATAGATAAAATATAATTACCCCTGGGGATGCTGTACATATCTAATATATGCTGCAAGTAGCGGGTTGTTTTTTTGAACTGATAGCCACGTATATATTTCCCGCTCAGGTCATAAAGAGTGCAGATAATATCACCCATCTCATCATTATTAATAATAAGAGAGGCATTATTGAAAACCGGGTTAGGCATAATGCTGATCTCCGTTTTTACCTGACTGGGATAGTTAACTGATTTTACCCCGGAAAAAATGACCTGTCCCATGTTGTTCTTACAGGCAAGACGATAACAACTGCTGTCTGAAAATGGTAGCTGCTCAGAAAATTCATATTTTTCTCCCTGCTCAAATTCCCCGGCAGTTAATGTATGAATGGGTTTGAAAGCTAATCCATCCGTAGATCGCTCTACAATTAAGCTTACACTGTCTGCAATATTGCGTGATACCTGCCACCTGAGCTGAACCGTGTTATTGATAAGCTTTACCCCGAAGGAATCAATATTGATGAATGAAGAATCCTGTGCAAAGGATATACTATGCACAAGCAGGCAGAATAGCCAGGGTAGAGTAGAAGAAAACGATTTACTGCTAAATATCCTCATACAAAGCTGGATTGGACTTCCGGGTTTGCTTCAAAAATGTGATGGGTAACAAAAATGAAGGGAGATTGAAAACGCGAAAATTATGCCAGTCGTATTATGGAATTCATAATTATTTATTAAAACGGTTAGGGCTAACCGTTATCAGACAATGAAAAATAAGGTTAAGGGTTTATGATGCAGGCTAAATCTATTCGCAGCCTGCTTAATATTCAGACAGTTTTTTCTGTATGATCAGAGATTTTTCCAATGTATTTAAGTACAAAAAAACAGTATCGGTTTATTTAGCCGCATCGGTTGCACTAATCACACCCAGGTAACGTCCCATCCAGTATGGGAGCAGCCATATATCGCCCGCACTTAATTCTTCCCTGCCGTTATCGCCGCCATCAAGGGTAAAGCGATTAGCATTATGCCGGGCAATACGCAATTCATCGGGGGGTAATACTTCTTTAGTGGACTGTCCTCTGAAGTTGGGTGCTATGAGGTCAATATCTTTTCGCTGGCTGTTAGTTACTCTCCAGCTTGTCATATCGAGTGGGTATTCCTGCAGATACCATATAGCCTCTTTCAGGTCAAATTCATTAGTACCCGTCAATGCGGTAAATATGTTCCAGGCGCCTTCTTTTTCCGGTCGTTCAATTTTCCAGTGGTCTATAATGGCGTCTTTATATTTCGCTTTGAGGGTATCATTAAATGCATAGCGATATAATCCCCAATATCCCAGAAAATACATTTCGTCGTCAGAGTGGTTCCATTCTTCAGAAAGCATTTTGCTCCAGGCGTCTGCGTGGCCAGGGGCTTTTCCTACTTTTTCCATCGGCCACATCAGGTTTTCGAGATAACCATATTTGTTCATTAGTTCAAAAGCCTTGTCTTTATATATCTCCTTTTTGGTAAAATGATAAGCAGATTGCAGCATGGCAATAATATTGGACGAATTAATTTTTCTGTCGCCAACACCGAGGGGACGTGCATTTACATAGTCCGGGTTCCACTTACCCCAAAGGGTGGGTTTGCCATCCCAGTCAACCAGGTACATATCATGATCTATAATATGTTGCATAAGAGAGTCCATCAATCTTATTGCTGTCTTTTGAATCGCTTCATCATCTACCAGTTCTGCCAATACACTGAATACAAAAATATGTCCGATAGCCTCGTCGCTGCTTGTAGTAGATTTCCAATCCCATTCCGGGTTTGCTGATTGTTTCCATTTATCATTATCGTTCACTTCAAAACCGTGACGTTCAAACGACCTTGCCGGAAATCCTTTTACCGGATTTATCGAGTACAATCTTTCCATTGCTTCTAATGACTCCCTGCAATTTTGAAGTGCATCTGCAGACCTGGTTACGGCATAGCGGAAGGCTTCAGCGCCAAGGTACATGGATGTCCATAAGCCGTCATTGTCTGAATCCTCCATAAATCCGGTAGAAAGATTGCCTTCTTTCATACGGGTGAGGGTTGCATTGAATCCATTGCGTATATGTCTCAGTCTTACCTGCCTGTCGTAAAAAGCCGCTTTTTGAGCAAGAGTCATTTCTTTAAAGCATATTTTGCCCAGCCCCGCATCTGTCAACACCAGCACACTCCCATCTTTACCACCCGAAATGTGTTTTACCCTGTCCGATGGCAACCAACGCTTTGATGCGTAATAGTTATATTTGCCATCTTTGTTCAGCATAAATGTGCCCTGCTCCGAACCAAACCAGAGGTTACCTCCTAAATCTGCTACTGAAGTTATAGTTGTACAGGGAAGCCGACGGTTAATCTCTCCCAGTTGTTTACCGTTAAGGGCATCAATCGTCAACCAGCCATTGTTAGTACCGGCAATTATTGACTTGCCCTCATTGCTTAGTGCAAAACAGGTAAGGTTATCGGATTTATATAATTCCGATAAATTTTTGCTTTCTGGTGAAAATGCAAAGATTGCTGTGTTGGTTAAAATCAGGAAGCGTTTTGACGTGCCATCATATAATATATCTATTATGTTTCCCGATGCACTGCCTTCCCACAACAACTTTGAATCTTTATTGTATTGAAGTTTGTTGCCGGCCGCTATCAGAAAGGAAAAATTTTCTCCTCCGCTTAAAAGCGTTGGAGCGCCGATACTATGTTTACTATATAAAGAACCTGCCCATGCATTACTCAGCACTGCTTTATCATCAGCATATACAAATTGCTGTTGATACAGTCCTATGGCAGAAAGATTTTTATGTGCGAGCGGACGATAGCTGCTATCGGGCATCAATTGTCCGGGGTAAAGCATTTCGCCATCATAGGTGTGCAATAGCCCTTTGGAGCTTAAAATTTTAATCACCCCATTGCGGTCTTCATATACTTTTTCGAGCACTGCTCCATTGTCACCGTTCAAATACTTTATACTATAATCCTGTACAAAAGGAGCATCCTGATGTACAGGCTGATTACTCAAATGTTTACTTCCTGCACAGGAAATAAAAAAACACACCGGTAAAAACAAAAACAAATAATTTTTTTTCATGCCTATTTGCAATAAAGTGTATAAAATAAACAGATCCTCCATTAAGGGGAAAATCTTCTGTGATTGTCTTCAAGAGTAAGCAAGTACAGGCAAAATAGAGATGAATAAGTCTGATTGATACTCAAATAAGGCTGTAAATCACAACGACAAGCCTCTTACAAACAGAATTTGATTTAACTTTCATATACATTTTCACACTTTAAAACTCCTGCTGATGATTAAATGGATTTGTATTTTTTTATTTTCTGCTTCATGCTTTTCTGCTGCTGCCCAGGAAACCTTTCCGGTGAACGGAGTAGCCGATGATCGCCCCCGCATTTTTGCATTTATTAATGCAACTATCATTCAGAATTCAGACGATACCTTACGGAATGCGGGATTAGTAATTGCAAGGGGAAGTATAGTCGCAGTAGGCCGCAATATCAATATTCCCCGGGATGCCGTGGTGATTGATTGCAAGGATAAATATATCAGCCCCTCTTTTATTGATATTTACAGCGATTATGGTGTGCCGGTTCCTGAACGTAATGCTCCGCCATACAGCTATAGCGCTCCTGCTCAGCTTACTTCGAATGTAAAAGGTGCATTTGGATGGAACCAGGCAATAAAAGCAAATGTAGATGCGTCTGCAATATTTTCAACAGATGAAAACAAAGCTAAGCTGCTTCGTAGTTTTGGTTTTGGAACAGTACTCACACACCAGAAAGATGGTATTGCCCGTGGTACAGGCACAGTAGTTACACTTGCCGGCATCAAAGAAAACCTTGCCATGATCAAAGAAAAAGCATCGGCTCATTATTCTTTCAGCAAGGGTACATCCACTCAGAGCTACCCCACCAGCCTGATGGGGGCAATAGCATTACTGCGTCAGACTTATCTTGATGCAAAATGGTACAAAACTAACCCTTCAACTGAAGGAGTAAACCTGAGCCTGAAAGCATGGAACAATATTCAAGACCTCCCTCAAATTTTTGAAGCTAATGATAAGTGGGGCGATCTTCGGGCAGACAGGATTGGTGATGAATTTGGTGTTCAATTTATTATTAAAGGAGGCGGTAACGAATACCAGCGAATACATGAAATGGCAGCCACCAAAGCAGTATTTATACTGCCGGTTAATTTTCCTGATGCAATAGATGTAACAGATCCCGATGATGTACGGCTAGCCGCCCTTAAAGACTTAAAACATTGGGAACTGGCGCCATCCAATCCGGCTGCCTTTGAAAAGGCAGGTATTAGTTTTTGCCTGACAACAGCAGATATGAATGATCCTAAAAAATTTCTGGCTAATATCAGAAAAGCTATTTCTTTCGGACTTTCAGAAAAGCAGGCATTCAATGCGCTTACTAAAACTCCGGCCTCGCTGCTTAACATATATGATAAAGTTGGAAGCCTGCAACCGGGTAAACTCGCTAACTTTATAATTAGCTCCGGACCCGTTTTTGATGAGAAAACTATATTATATCAAAATTGGGTGCAGGGCGAAAGATATTTTGTGAACGAAGATCAGTGGAATAATTTTAAAGGAATATACAAAGTCTCAGTTAAATCTCCTTCGCATAGTACTGAGTATACTCTTTATGTAAAAGACAACCAGAATGCAAGCATCATCACTACTGATACCTTACCTGCAAAGTTTAGCTTCAACGGAAAGTTGATCAGTCTGAACTTTTCTCCGGAAAAAAAATCAGAAGTTACCATAAGGCTGAGTGGCAGAAACGATGATGGTTTATGGTCGGGTAATGGTATTGATGAAAATGGCGATGTCGTATTATGGAAAGCAAACTTTTTAAAAACATTACCTCCACTACCAGAAAGCGCTAAGAAAAAATCAGAGGCTGCCGGAGCAAAAATCACTTACCCTTTTGGCGCATACGGCTGGGACAAAATGCCGCAGTCAGAAAACCTGCTGATAAAAAATGCTACGGTGTGGACCTGTGATGAAGAAGGTAAATTAGAGCATGCTGATGTACTTTTGAAGAATGGAAAAATAGTGCAGGTAGGAGCTAACCTTATTGAAGCAGATGCAAAGATTATTGATGGCACAGGTAAACATCTTACTCCAGGTATTATTGATGAACATTCTCATATTGCCACATTTTCCATCAATGAAGGCGGACAATCGGTTACTTCTGAAGTCAGGATTGGGGATAATCTCAACCCTGATGATATTAATATATACCGGCAGCTCAGCGGAGGTGTTACCACATCTCATATACTTCATGGTTCTGCTAATACCATAGGCGGACAAACACAATTGATAAAACTACGCTGGGGAGCAAATGAAGATGGTTTGAAATTTAAAGGTGCAGATCCGTTTATAAAGTTTGCATTGGGTGAGAATGTAAAACGTACAACTGCTGCAGCGAATAACCGCTTCCCCGATACAAGAATGGGCGTGGAACAGGTATTGACGGATGCATTTCAACGAGCCTCAGATTATGAAAAAGAAATAAACAAAGCTGAAGCAAAATTAAATACCGGAAGGAAAAAGCAGGACAGGTCAAAATCGGTATGGGATATTGTACGGCGCGATCTTGAGTTAGATGCCCTTGCTGAGATCATGCAGAAAAAAAGGTTTATTACCTGCCATTCTTATGTACAATCGGAAATAACCTATACAATGCGGGTAGCTGAAAAATTCGGATTTCGTATCAACACCTTCACTCACGTACTTGAAGGCTATAAAGTAGCCGACAAACTGAAAGCTCATGGTGCGAACGTATCCACTTTCTCCGACTGGTGGGCATACAAAATGGAAGTGGCTGATGCTATTGCTTATAATGCCGCCATTATGCATAAAATGGGACTTAATGTTTGTATAAACTCTGACGATGCAGAAATGGCAAGACGCCTCAACCAGGAAGCTGCAAAAACAATTAAATACGGCGGTGTCAGTGAAGAAGATGCTTTGAAAATGATAACTATCAATCCGGCAAAGGCTCTTCATGTCGGCGACCGTGTGGGGAGTATTAAACCCGGTAAGGATGCTGATCTTGTATTATGGAGCGACAACCCCCTGAGTATTTATGCTAAAGCTGAAAAAACAATTGTTGACGGTATTATCTATTTTGATATTAATCGCGACCTGCAAATGCGGGAAACAATGCTCGCCGAAAGAAACAGACTCATTCAAAAAATGATAATACAGAAGAATGCTGCAGGAGCAAAAAATACCACCGGTAGGTAATTCTTAAAATTAATTCAGCCAATTATTAAATTAAAGAAGATGAAAAAAGTATTAATATCAATAATAATCATTACATCCGCTGCAATGCAAGCCTGGTCGCAGGATGATATATACCCGGCACCTGAATATAAGGGGCTCCTGTTTATAACAAACGCTACGGTGCATGTAGGTAATGGAGAAGTGTTTAATAATGCTACTATAGCTATTGATAATGGCAAAATAAAGCAGGTTGGTGTTTCTGTTCCCGTACCTGCAGATGATGTTAAGGTAATTAATGCAGCAGGAAAGCAGGTATATCCGGGTCTTATTCTGCCCGATTGTGATTTGGGGTTAAAGGAAATAGCCACAGGGGTGCGGGGATCAAATGATTACAGGGAATTAGGAGATAATAATGCAGACATTCGGTCTATAGTTGCATATAATACCGATTCAAAAATTATAAATACACTTAAAGCAAATGGAATACTACTGGCGGATATAGTACCCCAGGGGGGCACTATCAGTGGGGCGTCATCTGTAGTGCAGTTGGATGCCTGGAACTGGGAAGATGCTGCTTACAGTATAGATGGAGGTATTCATGTGAATATGCCTTCTTTTTCAGAGCCTTTATCTCAAAATCCGGCGCAGGTTCAAAATAACAGTGTAATCCCTGAGCATATGAAGCAGGCAATAGAAAAAACTGCTGAAATTAAAAGTTTCTTCATGCAGGCCCGGGCATATTTGCAGGATAACAACCATGATCATGTAAACCTTAAGTTTGAAGCTGTAAAAGGATTATACAATAAAACACAAAAGCTTTTTTTACATGCGAATGAAGTAAAACAAATGCTGGCAGGTATTGACTTTGTCAAAGAGTTTGGGTTTGATGTAGTTATTGCAGGGGGAAGAGACAGTTGGCTGATTGCCGATTTGCTAAAACAGAATAATATAGCTGTGATATTACAGGCAGAACACCACCTGCCGGATACAGAAGATGATGATATTGATCAGCCATATAAAACTCCGGCAATTCTTCAAAAGGCTGGTGTACTTTTTGCATTGAACGACGACGCCTCTACCCCCCGGTATCGCAACCTGGCTTTCAATGCAGGTACAGCTGCAGCATATGGACTGACCAGTGAAGAAGCATTAAGCGCCATTACACTGAATGCAGCTAAGATTCTTGGAATTGCAGATAAAACAGGCTCTATTGAAGTGGGGAAAGACGCGAATATTATTATTAGCGAAGGGGATATTCTTGATATGAAATCAAGTAAAGTATTGTACGCCTTCATACAAGGCAGAATGGTAAATCTCAAAAACAAGCAGACCCAACTGTATGATAAGTATATGTATAAATACGGCTTGAAATAAAGGACTAAATAGAGCTTGCTGAATAACAGTTGATACCTAATAAATATGGGAAGCCGGGTAGTCTCAGACTAATTTCAGTCGTCTGAAAGATTTCTTATTGTACAGATACAACAAAGCCACGAATGCACGAATATGTAATGGAGATTCTTAAGTAATTGTAATAGAATAATGTATTATTTCTATATCGGATTTGATCTGACAATAACACTGCTGCAAGGGTATGGTAAGAATATTTTAAAAATGTTTGCAGCTTTCAGATTTAAAGTACAATTACACGAATGTAATGCACAAATGCGCCACAGGCGTATTCGTGCATTCGTGGCATAGTATGAAGGTATGAGCAGTTAAACAGCAAGCCCTAAATATTTGTGAACAAGGCCTAAAAAATAAACCCTGCAAGATTGCAGGGTTTTCCATTTGTATCAATGCTCAACTTAGAAAACTATTTTTGAATAATTACCCTGTGAGGGATTGGCCCTGCTATACCATTTGAATCAAATGCAGACTTTACTGCTTCCTGTACACCAAAAAATACATCCCAGTAATCAGCCTGCGTGGTATATGGTCTGATAGCAAGAGTGGTCATCCCGTCTCCAACTTTTAAAACACTAACTTCAGGTTTGGGATCCGCCAATACTTTGGGATGTTGCTGCATTGCAGCAATTGCAACGCTACGGGCTTTTTCAACAGGTACGTCTAATGCAACGGCTATGGTAAGGTCTACACGAAGATTGCCATGTGTATTATAGTTTGTAATGACCCCTGTGGACAAAGGCCCATTGGGGAGGATTACTGTTTTGTGATCAGGAGTTAGCAGGGTGGTATTAAATACGCCCTGGTCAGTAACGGTGCCGAGTACCCCCTGGGTCTCAACAATATCTCCAATTTTGAATGGTTTAAAAATCAGCATCATTACCCCACCCGCAAAATTACCAAGAGTACCATTCAACGCCGATCCTATGGCAATGCCTGCTCCTACGATTAATGCTGCAAATGATGAAGTATCAACACCGAGTATACCAAATATTGTGATAACCAGCAATATCAGGCAAAGAATTTTGAATAATGAAACAAGAAAAGACTGAAGTGAGGAATCAAATTTTCTGGAAGCCAGCGCTTTTCTTAATAAAATACTTAGGCGGCCGATTATCCAACTGCCAATAATGTAAAATACTATTGCTCCTATAACCTTTGGTGTATAAGCAACGGCTGAATCAAAAAATTTGGACATTATGCCGGCGCCCTTATTTACAAAGTCGCCGGTTTGCAGTAAAATAATGTGCATAGAAGCAGTAGTATTTAGATAATAAAAAAATTAAGGTTTGGAAAGCACATTTGTCAGACAGAGACGAGTCTATTTTGTGAAGGGTTGCATACAATCAATATTTTTTCAAACAGTTATGTCAGTAGAAAATATAGAATAGTTAAAAGAGCAGCGATAAAGCGTTATTAACTCATGGCGGCACTTTGTGATTCACCTGGTAACAAAATATTTAATAAACCAGGCTAAAGAAGAGTAATTTTCAGAGGGCAGAATGGGTAGAGCTGGATTACATATTCAGTCCGCCACATACACTTATAACCTGACCGGTAATATAGTTACTCCAGTCGCTGGCGAGAAATACTACCACATCGGCTATATTTTCACCAGACCCAAATCGTCCAAGCGGAATACCGTTTTTATATTTTTCGGCAGCATCACCTTCTTTCAGATAGCCGGTCATATCGGTTTCTATAAATCCGGGGGCTATGGCGTTGCACCTGATATTGCGGCTGCCCATTTCTTTGGCTATACTTTTAGTAAATCCTATAATACCTGCTTTGCTGGCTGCATAACTGCTCTGTCCGGCATTGCCGGTAATACCAATGATGGAACTCATATTTATAATACTACCGGTTTTAGCTTTCATCATAGGGCGTATTACCTGCTTAGTCATATTGAACACACTTTTGAGGTTGGTGGTCATCACATCATCCCATTGTTCTGCAGACATACGCAACAGCAGATTATCTTTGGAGATTCCTGCATTGTTCACACAAATATCTATTTTACCAAATTCTTTTAAAACATCGTTTACAAATTGCTCACTCTGTGCAAAATCGCCGGCATTGCTTTGATAAGATTTAGCCCTGACTCCTATATCCTGTAATTTGTCGCAGAGATTAGCGGCTTTCTCCGCACTGCTGTCGCTAACATAGGTAAATGCAATATGTGCTCCCTGTGCTGCCAGTTTTAGGGCTACTGCTTCTCCTATACCACGGGCTGCACCCGTTACTATTGCTACTTTGTCGTTGAGTAATTTCATAACTAATGCTTATTAATATCAAACTATTTTGCAAGATAACAGAATCTATCGTAATTCAATCCAACTTCATCTGCGTAGGGCGTTCTGTTATGTCATGGTATTTAATTACATCATCAGTGTAATAGGAGATCACTATGCTTTTCGGGTAGAGTATTTATCTTCTATTGGCTTCCCTCCTGTACGAGATTGGCATGCCATACCAGCACATCCCCTTTTTAGCTTTGAAGGGAGCAGGATGAAAATTGTTTTGCTGTAAAATAACCCGGACCTTGTCTTTGTAATCTGTATATGTTTTATTACCCTGGGTAAGCAACGATGAATCATTATCATAGTCGCTATTGAACAGGAAGGGCAACCGGTGGCTGCCCGGGTAATAGAAAAGCGGGACATTCCGGATCGTAATATCTTTTGCGTAATCATTTATATCCGGCCAGGCTTTTGAGGTTTTGTTGGGAAAATCTTTCCGGGAAAATAGAAGCGAATAAAGGTTTATGTATACCACATCTGCGGCAGGCCTCCCTGTTATGTCGTAAGGACCGGACATGCCACAGGTTATATAACCAGTGGAAGAACCTATATTTTTTAAAAATTCTTTCCTACTTCTATCACAATTTGAATTGCAGCATTTCTTCTATCAGTTTGCGCTCATTGCTCAATCTTGGAACTTTGTGTTGCCCGCCCAGTTTGCCTTTGCTTTTGAGCCACTCATTAAAAAGTCCTTTTTTTACATAATGAACTACCGGTTCGCGAAGTGCAATATTTTTATACCGCTTGGCTTCGTAATCGCTGTTTATGCCCTGTAATGCTTTGTCAAGTTCTTTAGTAAACTGTTGAAGGTCGCCAGGTGCTTTTTCAAATTCTATCAGCCACTCGTGGGCGCCATTATTATCTGTGCTGAAGTACAATGGGGCCGCGGTGTAGTCATTTACAATGGCTCCTGTTTTTTGACAGGCAATGGCTACTGCCTTATCTGTATTATCAATGATTACTTCTTCGCCAAAGGCATTAATATAATGTTTTAACCTGCCGCTTACTTTAATACGAAAAGGCCTCAACGATGTAAACTGTATGGTGTCGCCAAGAACATACCGCCAGAGCCCGCCATTGGTACTGATTACAAGTGCATAATTTCTGCCGGGTTCCACATCTCTCAACCCTATGGTGCGCGGTGTCTCTTTGCCATACTCTTCCACCGGCATAAACTCCATAAATATTCCGTGATCTACAAACAACAACATCCCATCTTCTCCGGGGCGGTCCTGTGCCGCAAAAAAGCCTTCACTGGCGTTGTAAGTATCTATATAATTGATGTCTTTGCCTATAATTTTTTTAAACTGTTCTTTATAGGGTGTAAATGATACCCCGCCGTGAATAAATAATTCAAGGGACGGCCAAACATCTGCTATGGAGCTTTTACCTGTCATTTCAAGGATACGCTTAAACAGTACCAGCGTCCAGGTAGGTACACCAGAGATAGAAGTTACATTCTCTCGGATTGTACTTTCTGCCAGTTTTTCTATTTTCGACTCCCACTCATCCATAAGCGCTATAGAAAGTTCCGGTGTCCTGATCCATTGCCCCCATAGCGGAGAGTTTTGCAGTAATACTGCACTCAAATCTCCATAATGAATTTTATCGTTCAACTGATGAACCGTATGGCTCCCGCCAATGACAAGCCCTTTTCCGGTGAGCAACTCAGATTCAGGATTGAAATTATAATATAAGGTCAATGCATCTTTTGCAGCTTTGTAATGGCAATCTTCGAGGCTCTCATCACTTACGGGAATGAATTTACTTTTGTCGCTGGTAGTACCACTGCTTTTGGCAAACCAGTTAACAGGGGTATTCCACAATATATTTTCTTCCCCATTCATCATACGTTGTATATAAGGTTTCAGGTCATCATACTCATGAATGGGGACTGCTTTCTTAAAATCCCTTGTTGAAAACAAGGATGAAAAATGGTATTTGCGACCGAATTCTGTGTACTGAGCCGATGTGACAAGGTCCTGCAGCACTTCGCGCTGTGAGGATACCGGGTGTTCCACCCATCCCTGGATACGCCAGAGCCGCATTCTTGCCAGTTGTGATATGGTACTGCTGAATATGCCCATGAATAATGGCAAAATAAAGTATTTCGGTTAAAAAGGGAAAGTGATTTTTAATCAGATAACAGAGATACTGTTTAGTAGGCTATTCACTTAATCACCATTTCTCATACCGGGAATTTCGCTCATTCCCTTTACAGCTTCTTCGTGCAGGTAGTCTTTACGCTTTAATTCGAAGTTGCGGCCAAGATATAAACGCTTTACCTGGTCGTCTGCGGCAAGTTCCTCGGCTGTGCCGTGTTTGAAAATTTTACCGTCAATAAGCAGATAGGCCCGGTCGCAGATGGAAAGGGTTTCATTGACATTATGATCGGTGATCAGGATACCAATGTTTTTATATTTCAACCGTGCTACTACAGCCTGTATATCTTCAACAGCTATTGGGTCTACACCTGCAAAAGGTTCATCAAGCAATATAAATTTTGGATCTACCGCCAGCGCCCTTGCTATTTCAGTTCTTCTTCTTTCACCGCCGCTAAGAGAATCGCCGTTATTTTTACGCACATGATGCAGGCGAAATTCATCCAGCAATGCTTCCAGTTTTTCTTTCTGCTGGGCTTTGCTGAGATTAGTAAGCTCAAGTACTGCCGAGATATTGTCTTCCACACTTAGTTTTCTGAAAACCGAGGCTTCCTGTGGCAAATATCCAATACCCATCTGTGCACGCTTGTACATCGGCAGTTTTGTAATGTTGCGTTCATCAAGAAACACTTCCCCTTCGTCCGGTTTGATCAGTCCCACAACCATATAAAATGTTGTGGTTTTACCTGCCCCGTTAGGGCCCAGCAGCCCCACGATTTCACCCTGATTTACTTCTACGGATACTTTGTTTACTACAGTACGGCTGCCATACTGTTTTACTAAATTGTTGGTATGAATTGTTAAACTCAATACGGTAAGATTTGGGCAAAAATACAGTTTCGAATCAATCTGCAGAACTGGGCATTTCACTTTAACAGGTATTTTTGGTATGCATTGTTTGAACTATGTTTGCAGATTATTGAATCGTGAACGTATAAAATGAAAGTAACAGAGCATATTAACCAGGCTAAAAGCACATTAGTATCTTTTGAAATATTGCCGCCTTTGAAAGGGAAGACTATTAATTCTATATATGATCATTTAGATCCATTAATGGAATTTAAACCTTCTTTTATTAATGTCACCTATCATCGTGCCGAGCACATTTTCAAGAAAAAAGCCGACAGCAGCTTTGAGAAGGTTGAGGTAAGAAAACGCCCCGGTACGGTAGGTATTTGTGCTGCTATTATGAACCATTATAAAGTAGATGCGGTTCCTCATCTCATCTGCGGCGGCTTCACAGTTCGTGAAACAGAAGATGCGCTGATTGACCTGTATTTTCTGGGTATTGACAATGTATTGGTGCTGCGGGGCGATGCGGCCAAAAATGAAACTTTTTTTGAACCTGAACCCGAAGGGCATCGCTATGCAATTGATCTGTTGAAACAAACGGTTAATCTGAACAATGGAATATACCTCGAAGATGATATCCGCAACGGGTTCCGGACGAATTTCTGTGCGGGGGTTGCCGGTTATCCCGAAAAGCATTTTGAGTCGCCAAATCTTGCTACTGATCTGCAGGTGCTCAAAGCAAAGGTAGATGCGGGTGCTGAATATATAGTTACCCAAATGTTTTTTGATAATAGCAAGTACTTTTCCTTTGTAAAGAATTGCCGTGATTTGGGTATAACGGTTCCTATTATTCCCGGGTTAAAACCAATTTCATCCAAAAAGCAACTGAGCGTTATCCCGCGAACTTTTCACGTTGATATCCCCACAGATTTCAGCAATGAAATTATGCGTTGCAAATCGGATACTGATGTGGAACTTGTGGGTATGGAGTGGATGAAACAGCAATCTGTTGAGCTGAAAAAAGCAGGGGTTCCTGTGCTGCATTATTACACACTCGGCAAACCAAGAATTATAGAAAACGTTGTAAGGGCGGTATTATAATACCCGGATTATTGAAGCAGGTGTTTAAAAACCGGTTCCTTCACTTTTACAGTATATTTCCTTTTTAATGCTGCTATCCATTTATCTTCCAATAATGCCTGGTAGTCATTTATTACCATGCCTTTGGCTTCGTCAAAGGTTTTTTGAGCCGGACCGGGATATTTATCAATAATATACACAAAGCTTGCTGTTCCTTCGGCAGTATCCATAACCGGAGGGGTAAGTGTTCCAGCCTTGATGTTAGCAGTCTCACCGGGAATCTGTGCAATGTCAAATCTTGCTGAATCTGCAATGATCTTGCCATTGCTGCTTTCTGCAAGGGTACGCCAGCCATGGATATAAGTTGAAATGTTTTCCCTGACTTTTTGAGTGGTTTCTTTATCACTTGTCGTGAAGAATATAGCACTTACACTTGTGCCCCAGGTATACTTCGACTTATAAGCTTCATAATATTCCCGAAGCGCTTCTTTGTTCTCAGAAGCTTTGCCCCATACCTGTATTTCCATGACATCAAATAACAGGTTACCTTCTGCAAATTCTCTGAGTTGGTTGCGAAACCGGGTATTATATATTTCGAGATGACTGTTGTAATACTCATTGGCAGTGAGTGCAACAAATTTCTTCCATAAATCGGGATATGGCAACGCTGTATTATTCCTATAGTTGGAACGGATACCATTTATATACTTCAGCCAGTCGCTCATCACCTTTTGTTCGTTGCCAACAGAAAACAATACCGTTGCGGCGTTAATATTTTTGCCGGGCAAATTAGAAGTAGCAAGCACACTGTCAGTAGCACTCCACAAAATATCATCATGCTGGTATATTTTTTTATACCCTACAAGTTGCATCACATGATCGCTGAATTTTTCCCTGGCAACATTGATGCGTGCATCCTGTAATACCTGAGTTTTATACAAGTCAACAGCCTGGCTGCTGTCGGTATTCACCGGTATATGTTTTACACGTTTGACAAGGTGCATGCCATACTCAGTTTCGAAAGGAGCTGTGATATCACCATCGTTTGTTAACGCAAGAACATTTTTTTCAAAAACAGGATCGTAACGGCCCACACCAAAGTCGGGCATTAATCCCCCGGTGATATATGCATTTCGTTCTGCACTGAATTGTTTTGCCAACACTTCAAAATCCCCGCCATCTTTAACGACTTTATATAATGAATCAGCAAGCTTCTGCTGTTGATGTTTTTCCTCAGGGGTTGCTGTGGCACTATAAGCAAGTAATATTTGCGCAGCACGCATTTTTCCGAAAGCCGGACGGCTTCCGGTTCTTTTAATAATATGATATCCGATACTACTCTTATAGGGGGTAGAAAATTCACCGTCGTTTAGGGTATATGCAATATTTTCGATAGGGTAGGAAAGGCTGAAAATATTGATATATCCGATATCGCCCTTATTGCTTTTTACAGCACTGTCTTTTGAATAATGTAAAGCCAATGTTGCAAAATCTTCTCCCCTTTTCAAAGCTGAATATGCCTGCATCGCCATATTATAGGCGGAGGTAGTATCCTGTTTTTCTGTATCTGGTGTCGGCTTCCCTGTGTTGTTAAAATAATTAGGATCAAATGGGATAAAGATATGGGAAAGGCATATATCTGTTTTACTCCTGTGAAAAGCTTCATTACATAGCGCGGTAACCATGCTGTCGTCGGTGAGATATTCTGCTTCAATTTGCTTTCTGAAATTTTGCAGTTCCCTTTTCTGATCTGGCATAGTATCCAATCCCATATCTCTTGCCGTCTGTACTTTCAGTTTAAAAGCTATAAATAGATTGAGATAATCCCGCATGGCTTTTTCACTTTTGTCGCCGGTATTGTTTTTATAAAAAGCCCGCAAAAACTCCTCTTTATCTACTTTATGCTTGCCATAGGTAAAAAGCGTTTGAGCAGAAAGCCAGCAATGAGAGGCGATAAAACAGCCGAGTAGCAGTATTTTTTTCATATTCGCAGCTTACGAAAATTCATTTTTTAATTTTCATTTGAAGCAGATCATCCAGTTGATCATAGTTCAGTTTTTTTGCTATAATATTTTTGTTCTTATCCAGGAGGTAAAGGATGGGAGTCTGGTACACATCAAATAATTGTTTATAACCTGCTTTGCCGGCTGTATATTCAGCATCTCTTACTTCAGGTAGCTGGTAAACATGGTTCCAGCCCTTCAATCCGTGTTTATGAATAAAGTTTAACCAGGCTTCTTTTCCGCCATCAGTCATCACACCGTAAATCTGAACGCCCTGTGCCTTCCATTTATTTTGATAAAGAGAATCAAGTTTTGGAACTTCTTTCTGGCAATGCCCGCAGGTAGCATCCCAAAAGCAAATGACAATATAGGGCGCCTGAATACTGTACAAAGTTTTGGGTTTGCCCAGGGTGTCCACCATATTCATATCCGCTGCTTTTTCACCTATCAGGTTTGCCATCAGGCTGTAAGCCCTGTCAAATACAACCTTCCTGTATTTATCATTCAGCCAGTAGTCAGCTTTTCCGGGGGCATAATACCTTTCAAAAAGATTTACAAATACTGCATCCTGACCCATATAAGCAGGGTTGATATATTTTTCAGTTAATGTAGATAAAAGGAATTTGAACATTTCTTTATTCGGCTCTGAGGCATCCAGCATTTTATCGGCAGCTTTTATTAGTGTATCCGGCTGCTGAATTAGTACATTATTAAAATAACGCTGCAATTTGGGTTCAAAAACCGGGGTACGCATCAAACGTTCATCTGTAAACGAAACGCCATCCCAGTAATGCTGTTTATAATACTGGTAAGCAAATGCGGAGTCATATTTTCCGCCGGGATGTTTGGACGCTTCAGGTACCTTAGGCTCTTGTAATACCCTGAAAATTGCGGCAAGCAGGTGGTTGGGATGAGCTTTGATAAACTGTTCCCGGTATGCTGTCATTTCATTATTCAGTGTTGTTATTTCTGCTTTTATTTTCACAGAATCGGGGTTGACTGGCTTTTCTTTCAAAAGGTTTTGCAATGCATAAATGGCTTTCCCTTTTTGCTGCGCAATCTTTTGATATTCCTGGAATAGCTCATTATCCGGTGAGTTGGCGAATTTGGTTTTACCAATAATATCACTGGTATCTACGGATACTGAAAAATGCTGTTCCTTATCTACAAGCATTTCAAACCAACCATTCTTTGCAGGGAATATCACCATATATACCCCGCCATGCAGTTTTTCTTTTCCTGAAAAAATCACTTCACTGCGGGAGTTGATTGCTGCGGAATCAATAATATATTGCTTGCCGCCAAAATGGTGTCCCAGGTATAGATAACCTTTAGTGAAAGGACTGAGCGTTACTTTAATTTGATAGCCATTCTGTGCATAACCTAATGCAACTGTGATAAGAAATGCAAAAAATAAAATGGTTTTCTTCATTATCAGATTTTCTAATCTGCACAAATCTATTTAAAAACTATATTGATATCCGGTAATTAACGTACAATTTAGCTTTTTGTTGAGTAGGGGAAAACAAGAACAGCAAATGGACGATACTCTACCAACTAAAATATTATGTCAAAAAGAAAGCTTGAAATATTCAACTCTTATACTTACTATCGGGTTAATCATTAAAGATCATTTTTTATTTCAATACTTCTTTTAAAAACATCAAAGTATGCATCCATGCACGCTTTGCCATTACTGCATTATAATCCGGCGATAAAGGATTGGTAAAAGTGTGTTTGCAATAAGCATAAGTGATGATCTGCCAGTCGGCTTTACCCTCATTCATTTCCTTTATCTGTACATTCATAATTTCAGGGGTTACCCCACTGTCTTCTGCCGGATTTTCAATTAATATTTTTGTTTGAATCGGGTCATTTGTCCTGGTAGTATCTTTTCCAAGCCCGCCATGAATGGAAACCACACCTTTTACCGGCAAACCGCCTCTTGCAGCTTCCAGCGCCCCGGTTCCACCGAAGCAATACCCGATAACGGCAATCTTGTCTGCATTTGCACCTGCTTTTTTCAGTTGCTCCAAAGCCAGTGAAATTCTTCGCTGGTATGCTTTGTAATCCTGTCGGTACTGTCTTGCAATTTTCCCTGCCGATGCATTGTCAGTTGGTATATTGCCTTCCCCGTATATGTCGGCTACAAAAGCTATATACCCTTCTTTCTCCAGTGCTATTGCAGCATCTTTTGCTTCCTGGTCTATTCCCCGCCAGGCCGGGAGTATAACAACTCCGGGAAGTTTCGTGCCTGCGTTTGCTGTTATTAATCCGTTAAGTTTTTGTCCGCCATCATTATAGGCTACCGGTTTCAATTCCTGTGATTTAGCAAATACAACTCCCAATACTGCTATAAGTAATAATGGCTTTTTCATTGCTTATGATTTAAACGATGAATAAAATTGATTGTACTAAAGTTACAAACAGTAAAATAAAATTTTCATCTTTGCTTTATCCTCTTTCGCACCGTAATCTACCCTGCTAAAAAATGTTTATTTAGTATGAAGCCCATGCTTAAATTTTTGCTCTGTATAATGCTGTTTTGCCATAAAGGGCATGCACAAAAGTTATATGGTTTTGTACTGGAACAAAACAGTGGCGGCAAACCTGTTCCAGGAGTAATTGTGAAAGCAATGTATGCCAATCAAACTTTAACTACCGGCAACGGCAGCTATACCCTAAATTTTCAAAATGCAAAACCCGGATACTCTGCAATACTTAATATTGAAATGGATAAATGGGTGATAACAGAAAAATCAAAGCTTGAAGTAAATCTGCCCATAGATCCATTTCGGCATCCGCATACTATAATTATATGCCGGGCTGAAGTGTGGGCAAAACAAAACCAGGACAATAGCAAACTGCTGAACAAAATTCTTAATGATGCTTTGCAAAAACAAAAAGCAGCTTTGAGCAGGCAGGGACAGAATTATCAAAAAATGGTGGATTCGCTGGAAGAACAGTACGCAAAATCGCAAAGAGACCTGGGTGAGATAACGGCTGCACTGAGCAGGGTGAACCTCGATGACGTATCAGAAACTGAGAAAGCTGCGTATGCATATTTTTCCGAAGGGAAAACAGATGAAGCCATATTGCTTCGTGAAACGCTTCAAAGCGAAAAGAACCTGCTGCTTGCTTATCAGCGATTGAAACAATTGCAGGGAAACGGACTGACTAATGATTCCGCCCGGATAGATATTAATAACACGATTGCTTTACACCGTAGAAATATTCAGGAAGAGATTATTCTGGCGAAGCTAAGGTTTGACTGGAAGACGGCAGAAAGAAAACTGAAGTTCCTGGCTGACAATGATAGCAGTGATCATGAGAACCTTGTACGTTATGGAGAGTTCCTGCAAAGCCGCAATGAATTTGACAAAGCTCAGCAAATTTATGATAAGGCATCGGCAGTGTATACCCTACTGAATAGAGAGGGTGATAATGTCTTCGGCTCTAATCTTGCCAATGTATTATATCATCAGGGAATGATCTTGCAGGCGAAGCACCTGTATAAAGAGGGGGAAGCTATGCTCTTGCAGGCTTATGAAATATATAACCGCTTGTATAGAAAAGAGGCAATTGTATATGGCCCGGCTTTGGTACAGGTTGTTGTGGCTCTGGCCGAAATACATTCGGTATTGCATCTTTTCGCCAAAGCGGAGAATGAATATATACAGGCTGCGGATATTTGTAATCAAAACCGAAAGTCAGATGCTATTGTATATGACGATTTATTAGCCCGAATACAAAGCAGCAGGGGGCAACTTAATATACTCAGAGAAAATGATCATGGTGCTGAAATACTGTTTAAAAATGCTTTGCAGTTAAGAACTGCATTAGACAGTTTAAGACCGATGTCACAGGAAGTAGAAATAGCGGGACTCCGGTCAAAATTAGGATTGGCATATACAAATCAGAAAAAAAATGATGCAGCCAAAGTGTCGCTGGAGGCTGCACTGTCATTATATATAAAGTTTCAGCAAACATCTCCTTCGGTATTCAATCCTTTAGCTGCAGCCGTGCAATGCAATTTAGGCAGGGTGTATATGGAAAAAAGTTACCTGGGTACTTATGATGTGAGTAAAACTGACAGCA
>JAFDXG010000063.1 GCA_018268105.1 Bacteroidota bacterium
AATTTCAATTTTTGCGTTCCCCCGCCCCGCGGGGCGGGGGAACGCAAAGCACCTACATTCCTTGTTGCCAAAAACTCTGTATTCTTATTTACGAAAAACTCTGTATTCTTATTTTCTATTTACAGTATTCAATCCGTCTCTAATCACGGTCATTTTGCCAATCTTATTATTCAGGATATATTTTTAAAGGAGCCTGCACTGAATTTTATAAAAGAAAACTCTGCTTATCACAAATCTCACCACCGCTTAATATTTACTATAAAGGAAGATTTATTCCAGAATTTTTTAGATACAAGAAAATCTAAAAAGATATTCTTTTCCTCTGAAGATAAGAAGAATGATAAAATGGGTGTTATTCTTCCAACACCAATAGGTAATGAATTTCATCTTACATATGAATCGGATATTAATTTATCAGATTTTCGTTTTGAGATATTTCATTACAAGAAAGTATTTGAACGGTATTTTGGTCCCGATTCTTTCACTATAAAGCACCAACACATATTTCAAATTGATAGAAGTCTATTTTTGGAACATTTCCAAAATTCTGTTCAGGATGAACGCTTTAATGTTAGCATTGACAAGGAAACAGTATCATTTGACTTTACTAATGAAGATGAATTAAATTCTGGCATTGAATATTTATCTGCATTACAGATTGCAGATATTGACAACAAGGGGGCTGAACATGGTTTCAAGATAAAGTTACAATATGGCTCACCCTTATTGGAAATTCAAGAGGAATTACAGCAAATACCGGCCATCAAAACCAAATTATCTAACAATGGTTTAAAGCTATCATTCTTCTGCTTTTTTGACAATCACGACCTGTTGCAATTGCTTGTTGCTAAAATAAAAGACGCAATTGATCCGCTTTTAAACGACAATATGCAGTATGTATTTGAAGAACTTCAGGAAGGGAAACTGAAATATTTTCTAAACTTTAAACAAGAAGAATTTGAAGCTGAAATCAATAGCAAATTTAATTATCTAAGAGGCGAGGAAATTTCGATATGGGATGCTAAAAAACCTGTCGCTTTTGGGACTATTTCAAAGATTAACTATCCCAATATTGTTATTGAAATGGAATCAATGAAGGAGGTAATCTGTGTTCCAGCTATTACAACTAATGTTTGTTGTACCTTAAAAGGAGAAAGAGATAAAATAAAAAGGTTGTCAAATACGATTGACATTATTTTCTCTATTACTAAGCAGAAGATATTAAATGAGAAACTTCGGGATATTTTGATGGATTCATCAAAGGCTATAAGTTTCCCTGGTGATATTTTACGTACTGCTGAATACCAAAAAGCAATCAACGAAATAGATGCTTCGTTGCTTTCAAAAAATATTAATGATCGGCAAAAAGAATCGATTGCAAAGTGCTTATTGGCAAACGACTTTTTTCTAATACAAGGCCCCCCGGGTACTGGAAAGTCAACAGCAATTGCAGAGTTGATATGGCAACATATTCGTTCCAATATTTCTGTTAAGAAAGAACCATACAGGATACTTGTCACATCAGAGACTAACCTTGCTGTTGATAACGCTTTAGATAAACTCCGGAGCAAAACTCATTTATTAATCAAACCAATTAGGTTTGGTTCTGATGATAAATTGGATAAAGAAGGTAGAAGATTTTCATTGGAATCCCTTAAACAATGGGTTTTATTTGGAAATAAGGAGTTGACAGAAGATAAATCAGCTACTAATATTTTACAGGACTGGATTGCTTTAATCAGTAACAGGGCACGAAGTAAACGAACCACAGTTAATAGTGAGTTATCTGAAAAGTGGTTAAGCTACCTGACAAACGCAAATGAACAACTGCGTTCGCTATTTTTTAAAAACTACATACAGAATGCAAATGTAATCGGAGCAACATGTAGTTCAATTGGTAAAGAAAATTCAGAACAGAAATTCACACGGTTCTTCTCAGACTATTGCAATGTAGTACACACTAAGGAATATGACGCTTTTCGGCTTTCTATAAATAAGAACACTATTGCTTCGTTAAAGAAAAGAAACATTGAGTTCGATCTTGTTGTGCAAGATGAGGCGAGTAAAGCATCCCCTCCTGAATTAGCCCTACCATGCCTTTACGGCAAAAAGGCAGTAGTAATTGGAGATCATAGACAATTACCCCCAATGGTTGATACTGCTGAGTTTATCGACAATCTCAAAATGATGTCGAAAAAAACTAAGGATGAAAAAAACAGAAGTGAAATCAATGACCTTATAAGTTATATAAAAAGAAACAAAGAAGAATTTTCAATATCACATTTTGAAAAATTATTTATTGGGATTGATGAAAACTTGAAGTCTTCTTTTAATGTCCAGTATAGAATGCATCCAGCGATAAATGAAACTATAAAGCAGTTTTACATTGCTGACGGTGGTTTAGAATGTGGTATTCCTGATGAGATAGCAAATTCAGAAGATATTTCACATCCGCTGAATCGCTATCACGGTGTTACAGCCAATAAAAAAACACACGTAATTTGGCTTGATGTAGCATCCCCGGAATTAAAAAGCGGTACATCAAGGGTTAACTATGGGGAAGTACAGGCTGTTGATTGGCTTTTAAGTTATTTCAAAAAATCACCGGGGTATAAAAACTTTGTAGATTATTGGCCCGCAGGGGATGTCGAGCAAAAGCAAATTGGCATAATTACTTTCTACGGTGCTCAAGCAGGGTTATTAAACAAGTTGAAGGATAAGTATCCCGATGTTCCGCTAAGAATCTCACCGGTTGACCGTTTTCAAGGAATGGAGAGGAATATTGTAATAGTGTCATTAGTAAGAAGCAATTCTATTGCTGAATTTCCAAATCAGGCTCCTAATATGGAAGCGTATCCTGAGAAGGGTTATCCATCCCAAGAAAGTTTAGGGTTTGCAGAATTTCCCAATCGTCTGAATGTCGCATTGTCCAGAGCAAAAAGGCTCCTGATAATTGTTGGCAATTCTCAGCATTTTAGAAAACATGCTATTTATAACAAGGTTTACGAAACAATTCAGCAACATCCTAATGGTGCTGTAAAAACATTTGATGCCAAATCCTTAAAATAATGAATCTAATAACGATAAAAGAGGAATGGCCAATTAGGGTTGCAAAGCATAAGGTGCTTTATAGGAAGGCATATCCACTCACTGAGTTTGACAATATTATTCTTTCATTTTTGAATTTGTATAATGATACAATTAGTTATAATGAATTAGGCTCCATTTTAGGTTTTGCTGTTGAAGCGAGTGAAGAGGAACAGGTTTATTTTGACATAGCCGAAGCTGGAATATTCTCTTCATTACTTGATACACTATCAGAATATCATTTGATTTCAACTCATAAAAATGAAGATGGTAATCAGGTAATTTCTACAACCCGGTGGGGTTTAGAAGCAAGGCAAAAAGGAGTTAAGCACTTGTTTTACGAAGGTGTCATCAGCCTTAATGAACATTATCTTCTCTTTGATTGGGAAAGTTTTGAAAATCTATTCAATTTTTCAAAATATGGCCTTTTTTCTGAAATATATAAAGCGAAGGAAATAAAGCCTTACTATTATAGTTCTGAAGACCAGCAGGAAAATGTATTTCTTCACAAGGCACTACTCAATTTTAATTCAGAACAGGAAGGGAATAAGAATATTGAAATTCAATGGGTAAATGAGGTAGTGCTTAATTATGAAAAATGTATTTCAAACTTATCCCTTTCCCTACTAAAAGAGGATGAAGTTTACAGAATACAAGTAGCTTTAAATGATAAACCTTCGCCTGAATTAGATGAAATAATTTTAAAAGAGGCAAATTCAAATTTGCTTGCTGATTGGATTCTGTTGCTTCGTTATCAGTTATATCTTAGAGATATTAAAGAAATACATGCGGCAGAAATTTCTCAATACACCAAACATGTCAACTGGCCAATAATTTTGAGTGATTCAAGAGTAGTATGGGATAATAATTGGTTTGAATTATTGTCGAGTGAAGAAGTTTCAAGTAACGCAGTGTGGTATCAAGTAATACAGCATTGTCCTGATGAAGTATTGATATTGTATATCGAGGCTTATTCTGATTACTGGGATTGGTCTCGCCTTTCAAAGAAAGTTGAAATACCATACATTATAAAAACCATCAATCAATTTCCCTGGGATATTGATGTGTTTCTGGAAAGAATTGATCAAATAGAACTGGAACAGTTATTAACAACCATTAAGGATGTTAATGCAATTGAAGATTGGAAAAATGTTACAAAAAGAGTTTCATTTGAATTTATAGAAAGGGAAATTCAATCATTGCCATTTGACATTCACACTCTATTATATTTTGGAGAAATGCAGTCAGGCAATTTAATTCTGAATAACCCACACCTAAACTGGGATTGGTCACTTATCAGTTCTACCTATTCAATAAATTATTTCATTTTAAATATTGAAACTTTATCACCATACATTGACACTATTTCAGTAGTTAACAGGTTACTTAGAAATGAGGCTGATTTTAAATTATCATTCAACGAATCTAAATTCGGTTCGTATTTGATTGCTTCCCTCAAAAGAACCAACTTCAAAATTGGAAAAGACCAGGATGTAATTTTAAATTCAGAAATATTTGAGTTTCTATCTGACAATGACTTATTGTTCTGGGGCAATGAAAACATTCCTGGAATAGAAGCAAATCAAAATCTAAAGTGGTCATCAGAACTATTTGAAAAATTTAGCAACTTAGTAAAGAATCAGGCCGGCTATGATAATGTATCCCATTCTATTGATAATATCTCTATAGTTGAGTTTAATGAAACATTTCCTTGGAACTTTAGTGCACTTTGTAATCGAAAAGACTTAAAATGGTCTTCTGAATTTATTCGCAAGCACCAAGATAAATTAGCATTAAATATTTTAATCAATAGTGTTCCCTCGGAACTTGTGGCTGATAATTTAGCCTTCTTTATTCAATGGGCAGTTGAAAAAGATATGCTGACGATAATATCGAAGCATATATCGACTGAGTTTACTTTTGAACAAATACTATTAAATCGGGAACTTCTTAATTCTCATAACATAGCCATTAATTGGGTTTCAGTTCTTAGAGAGGCATCGGTGGAATCTCTTAATGAAATTGTATTATCGGACGAGGATGAATTATTACAACTGCCATCTGCTGAGGTTCTAAAGAATTATTTATCAGAAAAATGTGAGCTGGATTTTGTCCTTGATAATCCTGACCTTTTCTGGGATTGGAATTTGGTAACTAAAAATAGAATAAGCTCTGACCTATTATTGGATGATGATTTTCAAGTTGAATATGCTTCATACATTTATTGGCCTTATCTAATTGATAAATTCGTTTCGGTAATCGACTTAACCCCAACAAATAAATTACCATCGCTGGCAGTTTTGATTTCACAGTCACCAGAATCTGTTATAATTGAGTCATGGTCTGTTATAACAAAAAAAATAGTGCCTAACGACCTTTGGAAATTTATTCAAGAAACTATTCAGTTTGATATTTTCACCTGGGACTGGAATTATATCAGCTCTTCAAAAGTTATCCCAATTGACCATAGTTTTCTATCAACATATTCAGATAAAATAAATTGGAAGCTACTTTCAAGCAATAGTACTCTTTCTTCTTTTTTTCAATTCAGTAAAGTAGTTTATAGAGACACAAGACAATGGCTGGATAGAACGCTTGAATATCTTTATGCATATAGGGATGAATGGGATTTTACTGCTCTTAGCTCGATAAATAATATTACTTGGAACGAAAGAGTTGTTTCAGAATTTGAAGATAAATGGGATTGGCATATACTATCAGCAGCAAGTCCATTACTTACAATTTCAAATAAAGAAAAAAGAATTACAGAATATGACGCAAGACGCTTAAACAGGTTTTCAAGCCTAATAGATTGGGGTGCATTATCCATTCGCTATGAAGTAACATTATACCCTGCATTAGTTAGCAAGTTTAGCAACCATCCTTGGGATTGGGAAAAACTATCTTCTCACCCACGTTTTGAGTTGACAAAAGAATTTATATTAGAAAATGGCACAAAGCCCTGGGATTACCACGCCTTATCTTCTCATAGTTTCTTCAAGGTTGACAAAGATGTATTATTACAACTTCAAGATAAAGATTGGGATTACAATTTGCTTTCAAAAGCAAGTTGGATTGACAATGATACATTGCTTACACTGTCAGATAAGCAATGGAATTGGCAGCTTTTGAGCAGCAGTAAATATTTAATCTTTGATCTTAATTTACTAAGGCTATTTGTACAGCAAGCTGATTCCAATTGGAGTAACATATTGAATAGTGATTCCATACATATTACACCCGATTCTATTAAATTATTAGTTTCAAATAATGTTTTGAATAACGAGCTATGGGTTTCTCTTTCAAGACATCAGAATTTAGACTTTCAACAGCATCCTGAGTTATTGTTAGAATACAAAAGCAAATGGGATTGGATTGCTTTAGTCAAATCTTGGAAACTTGATTTTAATAACATAACGATACTATCGTCTTATCAAGATTCAATAGAATGGAATTTGCTCTGCGAATCAGAAAAATTCTCCCCATCCCCTGAAATACTATTAAAATTCAAGGAGTTTTTAAACTGGAAGGTTATTTCAGGTATGATAGTTTTTGACATAAATGGGTTGCGGCTATTTAAAGACTTTTTGGATTGGGAATATATTTCTCAAAATACATCAATCAATTTCACAATTGAAATGGTTGATGAGTTCATGATGTATTGGGATTACTTCTATCTGCAAGAAAATATTTCAATTCCTTTAAACATAAGTGAGCATATAATTCAAATAGTGAATAGCATTCCTGAATTAGAACTTTATTTAAATCTAAAAGCAAAGCACTCATGTTGGTCAGGTTACATTTATCATTTTACACATTTGACAAACGCAATTGAAATAATTAAGAATAAAAAGATACTCAGCAGGAATAAGGCCATTGGTTTTGCAGATGCAGCAGGTGCTGTTGTTGGCAGGCGACATACGGCTCATGAATTTGCACGATTCTATTTCAGACCACAAACACCTACTCAGTTTTATAATGAATGTTTGGGGTTAGATATAAACGATAAATATTATGAAAGTGCGTTAAGATTAGGATTGCCTAAATGCCCAATTCCTGTATTTTTTCGATTTAATTTACAGGAAGTTTTATTGAAGTTGCGTGATAAATGTTATATGAGCAATGGTAACATGCAAACAAATTGGGCAGTAGTTAAACCTGTCTTGCAAATGTTATCTAAGTTTAATTTTAGTGATGTGTATAGCACCATATTCAATACATCTGATGGCGACTATAGAACCTATATTAATTATTCACAACAAGAATTTTTAATAAAAGATGAGTTTGATTTTACCAGCATCATAAATTTTGATATTATAGTAAGAAGCGAAAATGATAAGGATGAATTGATAAGGAGGATTGGTGAAAGAAGTCAATACGCTAATAAAATCAAAGTATCTTCTTATCGTGATGATATTTACCACAATCAGAACAAGGATATTGAATGTGAATACAGTGATGGCATATTGGATATTTCAACGAATTACAGTGGAAATGGGTTCAAATCTGGAATGTTTATCGTTCAATTCCCATCCGGTACAAAATATGAAATGATAAGTGGGAATGTTATCAATGCAACTGAATCAATGATATGTGCATATCCTAGTTTGAATATCAAATTTGAAAACCATACTTCTTTGAAAGTTTACTTTCAGGATGAAATAAAAAACACAAAATGGGAGCTATATAATCTGAATTAAAATGGCAATAGAGTTAGTAAGAGGAAATATATTTAATACAAAGGCACAGGTAGTGGTAAATACCGTTAACTGCGTTGGGGTAATGGGGAAAGGGATAGCTTTGGTTTACAAGCTAAGGTATCCGAAAATGTTTGATTTGTATCAAGAGCATTGCAAGTCAAAACTCATTGGAATCGGTAAGTTATGGTTATATAAAGGAGAACCGGATGCACCGTGGGTTCTCAATTTTCCTACAAAATTCCATTGGAAGTATCCGAGCAAATTAGAATACGTTGAAAAGGGTCTTCAAAAATTTCTTGATACATACAAGGTTCAAGGTATTGAATCAATTGCATTTCCTTTACTTGGTGCTCATAATGGTGGCTTAGATAGGGATGAGGTATATCAGCTAATGACAAGCTATTTATCAAAATGTGAAATTCCAGTTGAAATATTTGAGTACGATCCATCAGCACCTGATGATTTGTTTGAATCATTTGCTGTGAAATGGAGCTCATTTAGTTCTGCTCAAATTCAAAAAGTTACAGGCATCAGGAAGGATAGGATAAATACAATATCCACGGTTATTGAAAGTAAGTCTATCAAATCAATGATTGACCTGATTAACGAACCTGGTATTGGCTTAGTAACTATGGAGAAATGCTTTTCGTTTATTATGAGAGGTGAGTCCCAAAAATCATTATTTGATTAAAAGCGGTGTTCGTTCCTCACGAATCCTTTGAAGCCCCCCAGCCAGCCCACAAGCACGGCTTATGCAGTGGCTAACACACAAAGCCAACCCTTCCACTGCATCTATGGTGTTGCCGCCATTTTTAACTGTCATACTTTTTGTGGCTATGCTCCCCACGCTTTTGGCACATTGCCTGTTCCGCTTCGCTACACAGTCAAAGAGCCAAGCCAACCCAAGCATAGCAACAAAAAGACGCTGCACTCCAACCACCACCACCGTTTCGCTTATGCCAGTATAAAAATTGGCGGAAGCATACTTAAACATAATGCGGTCTTATGTGTTCGCTTCGCACAGCCACCCATCGCTTATGCAAGCATCCCACCGCAGTGGCTGTCACATAAGTCGCCATTATGTTAAGTAGCCAACACCATAGCATCCCGTGAAAAACGGGATGAAGCCGTGCTTTTTGCCACCGCACCCCCCAAGAGCCACACACCCCTCCACCCTTTCAATGGTGCAGCAAAAAATAAAGCATGATTTTTTAAATGGCAATGTGCTTGCGGTAGGTTCATTCACTTCATCTCCATTCCGTTCAGGCGTTCCGTTCTTTCCGCTTCGCTTCATTCTCTACACTATCCTTCACTACATTCCGCCTACGTTCATTTCACCAACCTCAGCACCGCACAGCAAAAGCAATTCCTTCTCTGCATTCCGCAAAGCCATCACAAAGGCTTTCCGTGTCATGGCATTTGCTTATCCCACGCTACAATGGCTTTTGTTTTTAGAAAAGTTACAAAAGCCGCCAACGCTTCTAAGCAAACTGCTCATGTCTCTCCAAGCCACCAACCCGATTTGCTCCATTCCGTTCAGTCATTGCATTTGCTCTTAACCCACCGCACGATTGAAAGCGGTATGCTTTATTTTTTCCTGCGAAGTGTTTACCCCAGCCGACCCACGAAAGACATCTCCGTTCCAATTGAAATTTAATAGTGATTGATAAGCATTGTAGAAATACAATTCGGATTTCTTTTTTCTAAAGAAGAATAGAAGTTGAAAAGATGATCCTGAAAAAAATAAAAATAAAAAGTGCAGCAAAGTTAGGTGGCTGGCACAGGCCAACGCTTGAAAAAAACCAAAAGACTACGGCATAATGAAAGGCAAATAATCTGTTTATTTTTTTATTGGTATTTGCCTTTCACCCTTCGGGACTTATTCCGATTCCTTTTGGTTTTTTAGCCACGCCACCTCTGCGATTGCTTTCTTTTTTTTTTCTGTTTTTTTTCTTTGTCAAATTATATATGTGTTGCGTAGCGTAAGCGAAGCAGGGCAGTTGCAAAGATTCAAAGCAGCTTAAAATTTAAAGCTACAATCATGCACAGTCCAAAGTTTCAAACGTACAGCCCAAAAAATCAAGCCACAGAGTTTGAGTTTTACATCCTTTGCAAAGGATTAAACAGCGGTAAGCCACTTACTGCACCATGTCCAAATTCATTTGTTTGCATCTGCAAAAATCAAAAGCAAAAGGATTTTTATTTCTGGCTGCTTTTCGGTTTGTGGATAGCAAAGCATTTTCATCAGTTGCTCACTGGTTCTGTTATTCCGTTTATTCGGATTGCTGAATTTAAGCAAGAGGTAAGCACTCAGGCAGCAGTGGTAAGCACACAGGAAAACGAATACACCGCAACAGTTGATAAAATCAAGCAGCTGGAAGAAAGGGAAAAGAATATCCGGCAGCAGTTGGCTTTAATCAATGACTTGAAAAGAGCCATGATATACCGGCACTTAAAAAGCAAAATGTAGGGCAGCCCCTTACATGATACTGCTCGTTGCATAAATAAATTTTCATGTGCAAAGGTAGCATGGCGGGCAGACGCACAAGGCCAACCTAAAAAAACCAAAAGACTACGGCATAAACACAAGGCCAACGCACAAGGCTATCATTTATTCCGTTTCCTTTTGGTTTTTTTATCCGCCATGCTGAGAGATGCACATAAAATTTATTTATTATGCAAAAGCATCCTCGTATCAGTTCCGGCAGCCATTCAGGCATTTGCCCATTTACTCCGCAGGTCCTTCATCAGTTCTTGCAGCTTTCACCTCATGCATATAGCCGCTATGTTCGCAAGTCGGCTATCATTGCCCAGCATCACACAGGGGTTAGGGTTTATCGCCTTCCTTGTGGTTGTTGCCTTTGGCGTTATCCATCAGGTGTTCGCCAGCTTTCAGCATTGCCCTTTTAGGGGCTTTGCTTAAAAGAAAAAGCCCCACCA